>NZ_JBYTDL010000036.1:0-37551 GCF_058791335.1 Lysinibacillus sp. EB271-A1-10B | reverse complement strand
CGTTCCCATACCGAACACGGAAGTTAAGCTCTTTAGCGCCGATGGTAGTTGGGGGCTTCCCCCTGTGAGAGTAGGACATCGCTAGGCACCTGAAAAAAGTCGTGGATTTATTCCTCGGCTTTTTTGTTTGCAGTTTTATAGAACGAGAGAACTTTCCTTCCTCAAGGTGTATAGGACGATAACCTAAGTGGGAGAATTTCTTTTTGCAAGACTAGAATGCTACACAAAATCTTGAATTCAGCAAAACAGAGTTAATTTCTTAAGATTAACTCTGCTTTTTTATTCTCCGCAAACCGAATCTTTAACGAAAGCCACCTCTAACTACGCTCACCCTTTTTTCCAAAAACAACTGATAATCCAAGAAAAATATACGGATATGATAGAAGTGTCAATTCAAGAAAGCCTAACCCGAATAATGAAGAGTATTCATCTGCATCAAACATATATTTATCAATTAACAAATAACTAGATATAGACAGAATAACCAGTAATAGTCCGATCATATTAAATTTACAGATTGTATAAATAGTTACTAGAATATAAATCAAACTAAGCAAAATTAAAAAGAAGAAAATATACAACGGTTCATAAACACTTACTACATCCCTCCTAATATTAAGTAATAACTTTCCTGCCCCTGTACTTTATAATGTTCGAAACGAACAAGGGTTACCAATTATAAACAAATCCACCGTTAAAGATTAACGAAAATTCATTCCTGCTTATTGAACAAGCCCACTCGATTGGTTGAAAAGCAGCAATCTTTTAAAAAACAGCCATTTTCATTGATTTCAGAAGATATAAACAGAACTTTCAGAAAATATATTGAATTGTGGAAAAAACTATGCTAGGCTATGTATCATGCAGAATGAAGTTAAAACTTCAAAAATAAAATAAAAAAGGATGTACTTCTTTGATGGGTAATCAAACAATTCACCAAGTCATTCAACATAAATACCAGGAGCTTTCGAAGAGTCAGCAGAAGGTAGCTGTCTTTATTCTCAAAAATATGCAGACTGCAGGTATTCATTCAGCTGCTTATGTGGGGGAGAGAGCAGGGGTAAGTGAAACGACAGTTATCCGCTTTTGCTACGCTATAGGATTATCGGGTTATGCTGAGTTGCAACGTGAGATTACGATGCATTTATTCAATGAAGGGAATACTAGTAGTTTGCAAAATTATTTGCAATCAAAGCAGGCGCTTTTTGAAACGCCGCGGTTTTATGAAAAAACGATGGAAAAGGATGCATCTAGCATTTTAAACGTTGCAAAGAACATTAACGAAGAAGATTTTAATCGTGCTTCCATCCTGCTGCATACGAAGAAAAAAATCTATATTGTTGGGAATGGCTCGTCCCATTTAGCGGCACAATGGTTGTATTTTACGTTAAATATGCTGCGTCCTAACGTCGTGATTTTAGATTTTGATACTAGTGAAATCATTAGAGCTTTACAAGAAATTGATGAGGATAGTGTGGTCATTATTTTATCGTTCCATCGCTATTTTAAAGAGCCGATTCAATTTGCAGCTGAAATTCAAGAGAAACATTGTGAAATCATTGGCATTACAGATTCTAAAATTGCACCTATTACACAATATGCGACGATTACTTTTATAAATGAACAACAAGAAATGTCTACGATTGATGCAATGCCAGCACTTATTTCATTTTTAAATACTTTAATTGCAGGTATGACTGCACAGGATCACGACTATTATGAAAATCAACGCGTAAAATATGATGATTTCCAAAATAGCTTTTTAGCAAATCGATGGAGTTGAATGATATGAATCAAGTATTACAAAACTTACAGCCGAGATTGACGGAGATTTTTACACATTTACATGAGCATCCGGAAATAAGCTGGCAGGAAAAGCAGACAACGAAGTACATCGCCAATTTATTGAAGGAGGCACAGATGGAGCCTCAGTTATTCGAAGACATGACCGGACTGTATGTAGATATTGGGAAAGGAACACCGAGGGTCGGATTTCGTACGGATATCGATGCACTATGGCAGGAAGTAGATGATGTATTTAAGGCGAATCATTCTTGTGGTCATGATGGTCATATGACGATGGCTATTGGGACAGCACTAGCGTTGAAGGATATGGAGCACTTGCTTCCCGGTGCAGTACGTATTCTTTTTCAGCCTGCTGAAGAAAAAGCACAGGGTGCCCGAGCATTCGTTGAAAAGGGGCTTATTGATCCTCTAGAATACTTATTTGGTGTCCATGTTCGTCCGGTGAAAGAATTACGGGACGGAACGTACGCCCCGGCCTTGTATCACGGTGCGGCAAAGCTTTTTACGGGGACTATTATTGGAGAAGAGGCTCATGGCGCACGACCTGAACTTGGCATTAATGCCATTGAGGTAGGGTCCGCAATTATTGAAGGTTTACAAAAAATCTGGACAGACCCTAATGTCTCTTCGTCAGTCAAAATGACGCAATTTAATGCAGGAGGAACCTCTACAAATATTATTCCTGGGAAAGCAACATTTAGCATTGATGCACGGGCACAAACAAATGAAGTAATGGAGGCTCTCACGGATGGTGTTGAACGTGTAAAAGCATCGGTTGAAGCGATGTATGGAGCCGAAATTTCTTTAACTGTAGATGCACATATCGTTGCAGCATTAGTGAATGATGAGGCCTTACAGCATATGAATTCCGCTATTATTGATGTGGTTGGGGAAAGCGCATGTGCTCCACCAGTCGTTACCCCTGGAGGAGAGGATTTTCATTTTTATACGTATGAGCGTCCGAACCTTAAATCAACAATGCTTGGCTTAGGTTGTGGTGTAACACCAGGCTTACATCATCCGAAAATGACCTTTAATCGAGAGCGGCTTATTACAGGAGTGAGCATTATTACGAGAGCAATTTTACGAGCTTTATAGAACGAGCCGTTCATTTAGGATAAAGATATAGAAAGAAGTGATAGGATGATTGATATACGAGAAATAAAGACAATCGAGCAGCTGGAACAAGTTCAGCAATTGGAATATAACATTTGGGGGATGCCTTCTATTCCCATTCATCAAACGTTAACCGCTGTGAAAAATGGTGGGATCGTTGTGGGTGCCTATGATGGTGACCAATTAGTTGGCTTTAGCTATGGCTTTTCGGGGTTTCGAGAGGGCAAAAGCTATTTGTGTTCCCATATGTTGGGGATAGAAGAAAACTACCGTTCTCAAGGAATAGGTGAAAAATTAAAATATGCCCAGCAAGCCATTGCTATAGAACGGGGCTATGATTTAATGGTATGGACCTTTGATCCGCTGGAGACACGAAATGGTTATCTTAATCTCTCCAAATTAAATGGTATTTGTTATACGTATATAGAAAATTGCTATGGAGAAATGCAGGATGGTTTAAATAAGGGGTTACCTTCTGATCGTTTTGAGGTGAGCTGGTATATAGCCTCTGATTACGTCAATAAAAGCGTTTCAATAGACGCAAAGAATGCCATACCAGTAGCTAGTTGTGTACAAAATGAACAAGGATTCCTATGTTTAGAAGTAACTGAAAATTTGAAATATAACAACGATTTATATACGCTGCCTGTACCAAAGGATTTTCAAGCATTGAAGTTGCAAGATCCGGCATTAGCATTGGACTGGCGCTTCAAAACGAGACGCTTATTACAACAATTATTTGCACAAGGTTATGCAGCTGTTCAATTGCAACAGCAAGAAAATTACAACGAGTATGTTCTCGTTAAATTAGAAACTTTAGGACTGGAAGGGGCAAAGCAATATGAAAATAACGGAATTTACCATTAGACATTTAAAGATGAAATTAAAAGAACCATTTACAACAAGCTTTGGCACATTTGATGATAAGGATTTTTTAGTTTTAGAGGTTAAAGATGAATCAGGAACAATCGGTTGGGGAGAATCTGTCGCCTTCCACTCTCCTTGGTACAACGAGGAAACATTACAAACGAACTGGCACATGCTAGAAGATTTCTTAATTCCTCTTATTTTAAATAAAGAGCTTCAGCATCCGGATGAGGTCAATGAGCTATTTAAACCGATTCGTAAAAATAATATGGCAAAATCAACGATAGAAGGTGCTATTTGGGATATTTATGCCCAACAGACGAATCAATCTCTCGCGGCTGCACTTGGTGGCAAAAAGGACAATATTGAAGTTGGAATCAGTATCGGTATTCAAAAATCAATCGAGGACTTAGTAGCGTTAGTAGATGGTTTTGTGAATGAAGGCTATAAACGAATGAAAATTAAAATCAAACCAGGTTGGGATGTAGAAGTAATGCGTATATTACGTGAGACGTTCCCAGATGTGGCGTTTATGGCGGATGCGAACTCAGCTTATCGTCTCACAGATGCTGAAACGCTTAAACAGCTAGATGCTTTTAATTTAACAATGATTGAGCAGCCATTGGCGTCAGATGACATTATCGATCACGCAGCTTTACAAAAATTAATCGATACGCCTATCTGCTTGGATGAAAGTATCCATTCATTAGAGGATGCACGTAAAGCTGTTGAATTGGGCAGTACTAAAATTATTAACATTAAAATTGGACGTGTCGGTGGCTTAACTGAAGCTAAGAAAATACATGATTATTGTGAGGCAAATGACATTCCTGTTTGGTGTGGCGGCATGCTTGAGTCGGGTATTGGTCGTGCACATAATGTGGCGTTAACTACATTATCGAATTTTATTTTACCTGGCGATACAGCAGGTTCCAGTCGATATTGGGAAAAAGACATTATCGACCCAGAAGTTGTGGTGAAGGACGGCTTTATTGAAGTTCCTCAAAAAGCGGGTATCGGTTATGAAGTAAATAGAGAGACGATCGACTTGTTTACAGTAGCACAGAAAACTTATAAATAATGTGACTAAATAGAGGAGCTCAGGCTAAGAACTTCACATCCTGTGAAAACGCCTGAATGATCAACATCGTGCTGTTGCTGGCGCTACGCTTTCACGCATAAGACATTTGTTGGCCTATAGCCTCCAGTGGATGTCACGGAATTATGCCGAGGCATAATTGATTTAAATAGAAAAGCAGGTGTTCTATGAAAAAAAGTTGGCAGATAGGTGGCGCGTTTGTAGGATTAATCGTTGGTGCTGGCTTCGCATCAGGACAAGAAATTATGCAATACTTTACGAGTTTTGGCCTTTACGGTATAGCAGGAGGAATTGTCGCAACAATTGCTTTTGCGTTTTTAGGGATGAGTCTAGCGCAATTAGGGGCAGATTCACAAACGACATCTCATAAAGAGGTAATCTATCAAATCGGTGGGCGCTATGTTGGCGTACTATTAGATATAGTCATAACGTTCTTCTTATTTGGTGTGGCAGTTGTTATGTTTGCGGGATCAGGGTCAACGTTTGAGCAAATGTTTGGTATGAACCCGATGATCGGCAGCATTTTCATGGTAATCATTACGATTTTAACGCTGCTATTAAATGTGAAAAATATTATTAATATAATAGCTTTAGTGACGCCATATTTGATGGGGATCGTTTTTATCATATTAATTTACTCTATTTTCACAATGGATTTAACAATTGCAGAACAGAATGTACTAGCGAAAGAGCAATCATCTGCGGCTTCCAATTGGCTAGTAGGGGCACTCCTCTATGTATCTTATAACATAGCTGCTGGTACAGCGATGCTAATTGTTATGGGGGGAACGGTTAAAGAGCGCAAGATTGCTGGTTTAGGCGGTTTTCTTGGTGGTATTATGCTCGGTGTTTTAATCATACTTATTAATATTGCTTTATTCGTTAAAATGGACGTAGTTGGTGAGACAGCAATGCCAACATTAGAGTTAGCCAAACAAATTCATCCTGTAGTGGGGATTTTAATGTCTATTGCTTTATTAGACATGATGTACAATACGGCTGTAGGAATGCTTTACGCATTTACAGTACGTTTTATAGCGCCTGACCATAAATATTTTAAAATAGGAATTGTGGTAATTGGTTTAATAGGCTTTGTTGCGAGTTTAGTTGGGTTCACGACATTAGTTGGAAAGGTTTATTCAACAATGGGCTATTTAGGTTTTGCATTAATTATTGCAATCATTATCTCGTGGTTACGAAAAATACCAAAAGCTTCATAACTATGTTTTGTAGATTCTCTAGTGTTATTGTACAGCACTAGGGAATTTTTTTGAGATTTTAGTAATAAAAATAAGATGGAAAGCATACAGTAATTGTAGGTTTTTTATTTGTGGTGGTTTTTAAAATTCTACTTTATGTAAAATAAATTCTCGAAAAATTAATTAAAATCTATATAGATGCTAGACACTGAATTTTCAGAATGCTATATTAATGGTGTCATAGTTTTTTAATAATTAGGGAAAATAAGGGGTTGTCACCAGAATTATAGGGTGGCATTGCATATTGTTAAAACGTATGTCATAGAGACTGGACGCCCTTAGGAAAGCGCTCAGTCGGAACGGAAATCAAGCACACATTATGGCAATGACCAGAAACCTTTTCTAATTATAAAGAGTGATTAAGTAAAGAGTTATAAGAAGGATGATAGATGCCTATGGTAAAGAAAACATTAAAACAACGCATTGTTGACGCTTCTGTAGTGCTATTTCAGCAAGATGGCTATCACAATGTAACTGTTGATCGCATCGTTGAATACATTGGTGCTTCAAAGGGTGGATTTTATCATAATTTTAAATCGAAAGATGAACTGTTGTATGAAATTCATGATGTATTTATTTCGTATGTGATTAAACAGTCACAGGAGGCATATGACAAATACGAGACACCGATTACACGTTTATGTGCAATGCTGCAAACACTGACACAAGTATTTGATATGTATCAAGCACATATTACTGTTTTTTATGAGGAAAGCCGTTCATTGCCGGAGGAATATAGTGAAATTATTCATAATAAACGAGATCAATATCGGGATATTTTACAAAAAGTCATAGCGGAAGGCCAGCAAACAAAGGATTTTCGTACAGAACTACCTTGTACTATTGTAACGATGGCTATTGTCGGGATGATTAACTGGACATATAAATGGTTTAAGCAATCAGGTCCATTAACAATGGAGGAAATTACAGAAGTATTTACGGATATGGTATTGCGTGCGATTGTCACTGAGCAAGCAAAGGACGAAGCGGTTCAATTTATGGTCAAGGAGAAGCCAGCAGAAAAGACTGGTTTTATTAATATTTAATACAAACCGACTGGTCGGTATTCATTTATTACAGCTGTCATCTGAACGAAATCTGCTATGGCAAATTAAACATTAGGGGGACTGGGGATGAACTTTGAACTAACGAAAGAGCAAGAGATGATTCGAGATATGGTACGTGACTTTGCTGAAAAAGAAATTAAACCGTATGCTCGTGAGGTTGACGAGACATCGACGATGAGAATAGAGAGCTTTAAAAAGATGGCAGAGCTAGGCTTATTAGGGATCCCGTTTCCTGAAGAGTACGGCGGTTCAGGCGGAGATACTGTTTCCTATGCACTTGCTGTTGAAGAAATCGGCCGTGCGTGTGGCGGTACAGGATTAAGCTATGCAGCAGCAGTTAGCTTAGGTGCTTCGCCTATTTACAATTTCGGCACAGAGGAGCAAAAGCAAGAATGGCTTGTTCCGTTAGCGAAGGGGGAAACATTAGGTTCGTTTGGTCTAACAGAGCCAAATGCAGGTTCAGATGCTGGTGGAACACTTACAACAGCTGTAATTGATGGTGATGATTACATCATTAATGGTGAAAAATGCTGGATCACAAACGCGGGCTTTGCACGCCAAATTATTGTGACAGCAGTGACAGGTAAACGTGAAGATGGTAAAAAAATTATCTCATCTATCATTGTACCAACTAACACTCCTGGCGTAACGATCAACTGCAATTACGACAAAATGGGTGTACGTGGCTCCAATACATGTGAGATTATTTTGCAAAATGTTCGTGTACCAAGGGCTAATCTTTTAGGGGATGAAAAACGTGGATTTAGCCAATTTTTAAATACGTTAGACGGTGGGCGTATTTCCATTGCTGCATTATCAGTAGGAATTGCACAGGCAGCTTATGAGAAAGCATTAAAATACGCTAAAGAACGTGAACAATTTGGTGCACCTATATCAAAACTTCAGGCAATACAATTTAAATTAGCCGATATGGCAATGGAGATAGAGCTTGCACGTACGTTAGTACATAAGGCGGCATGGCTTAAAGATCAAAAGAAACCATTCGGGAAGGAAGCGGCAATGGCAAAATTATTCGCCTCTGAAATGGGCTTCCGCACTTGTAATCAAGCAATTCAAATTCACGGTGGTTCAGGGTATATGAAAGAATACGATGTAGAGCGTCATCTACGTGACATTAAGTTAATGGAAATCGGTGAGGGTACCTCTGAAATTCAACGTCTCGTTATTTCTCGTCTAATTGGTTGCTAATCATCTTAACTAGGGGGATTTTCATGGCAGAACTTGTGTATCAAACTATTGGTCAATTGCTAGATGAACAATCTGAAAAATATCCACAACGCGAAGCATTAGTATATGCAGATAGGGATTTACGTATGACTTATGAGGAGCTCAATCGGCAAAGCCGTTTAGTCGCTAGAGGGTTGATGGCTCTTGGAATAGAGAAGGGTGAGCATATTGCAGTTTGGACGACTAATGTTCCAGAATGGGTGCAGCTGCAATTTGGTACAGGTAAAATGGGAGCCCCAATCGTCACTGTAAACACTAATTATCGTTCAAGCGAGTTGGAATATTTATTGAAGCAATCCGATGCAAAAACGATTATTTTAATTGAAAATTATCGAGACCATTCTTTTATAAATACACTGCAAGAGTTATGTCCAGAGCTTGAACATTGTGAACCAGGTAATTTGCAATCAGAGCGACTACCTTTATTAAAAAATGTTATTTTAATTGGCGAGACAAAATATCCCGGAGTGCTAAACTGGTCGGATGTGTTATCTGCTGCAGAGCAAATAACGGAGGAGCAATTAGATCAAAGACAGCAAGCACTTCATTATGATGATGTTATTAATATTCAATATACCTCAGGAACAACAGGTTTTCCGAAAGGTGTTATGTTAACGCATTATAACTTAGTCAATAATGCGATTAATATTGCAGAATGTATGCGTTTAACTTACGAAGATCGCTTGTGCATCCCTGTCCCATTCTTCCATTGCTTTGGCTGTGTAATTGGAACATTAGCGATTACTACTAGTGGTGGGACGATGGTTCCAGTACAAGAGTTTTCACCTACTGAGGTGTTACAAACGGTTGAAAAAGAAAAGTGTACCGCGTTACATGGCGTGCCAACGATGTTCATTAGTGAGCTTAATTTACCGAATTTTGCGTCTTTTGATCTATCAACGTTGCGTACTGGAGTAATGGCTGGCTCTAACTGTCCAATCGAGGTTATGAAGGCCGTTATCGACAAAATGGGCATGAAGGATATTACGATTTGTTACGGGCAAACAGAAGCCTCACCTGTTATTACACAAACGAGGGCTAATGACCCGCTACTGTTAAAGGTTGAAACAGTTGGCCGTGCATTGCCAAATCTAGAAGTTAAAATTGTCATTCCTGGTACAAACGAAGAAGCTGCGCCGAATGAGCAAGGGGAGCTATGTACGAGAGGCTACCAAGTCATGAAAGGTTACTATAATAACCCGGAAGAAACGCTTCTTGCAATAGATGAGGATAACTGGCTGCATACCGGGGATTTGGCAACGATGGATGAGGCGGGCTATGTACGTGTAACAGGGCGTTTAAAAGATATGATTATTCGTGGCGGTGAAAATATATCTCCTCGAGAAATTGAAGAATTCCTTTACACACACTCCAAAATTGCAGATGTACAGGTTGCAGGTGTTCCTGATCCTGTTTATGGAGAGGAAGCGGCAGCTTGGATTATATTGCGAGAAGGAGAGCAGGCAACAGAGGAAGAGATTCGAGATTATTGTCGGGATAAAATCTCTAGACATAAAATACCACGACATATTTTCTTTATCGAGGACTATCCGATGACTGCATCTGGAAAAGTGCAAAAGTTTAAATTACGAGAAAATTTCGTTCCAACAGTGAAGTAAGAAGGGGGTCAGTGAATGTTCAAGAAGGTGTTAATTGCCAATCGCGGAGAAATAGCTAGACGTGTTATAAGAACATGCAAACGACTAAATGTTCAAACAGTTGCGGTGTATTCTGAGGCAGACGTTGAAAGCTTACATGTGAAGGATGCTGATGAGGCATTTTGCCTTGGAAAGCCACCTGTTGCCCAAAGCTATTTAAATATTGATCGTATTCTTGAAGTAGCGAAGGAAAGCGGCGCTGACGCAATTCATCCGGGCTATGGTTTATTATCAGAAAACGCTGAGTTTGCTAAACGTTGTACAGAAGCGGGCCTCGTATTTATTGGACCAAGCGCGGACGTAATTGCTTCGATGGGCAGTAAATTAGAAGCTCGAAAAACAATGAAAGCTGCAGGTGTACCAATTGTTGAAGGTGTAGAGACACCGGTGAAAGATGTCGCGGAAGCTATTGAAATTGCTTCCCGTCTAGGCTATCCGATTATGTTAAAGGCCTCTGCTGGTGGTGGGGGGATCGGTATGCAGCTCGTTGAAAATGCCGAGGAGTTGGCAAAAGCCTTTGAGGGGAATCAAAAGCGTGCACAGTCATTCTTTGGTGATGGCACGATGTATATGGAACGATTTATTGCGAATCCTCATCACGTCGAAGTACAAATTATTGCAGACCTTGATGGCAATGTCGTACCACTATTTGAACGTGAGTGTTCGATTCAACGTAGAAATCAAAAAGTAGTGGAAGAAGCACCATCTCCATTCATTTCTGAAGAAACAAGAAAAAGAATGCTAGATGCGTCAGTTAAGGCAGTTCAGCATATTGGCTATGTAAATGCTGGTACGATTGAGTATTTAGTAGATGCGGAGCAAAACTTTTATTTCTTAGAGATGAATACGCGCCTACAAGTGGAACATCCAGTGACGGAGGAAATTACAAAACTAGATCTTGTGGAGGAGCAATTAAAAATTGCGGCAAAACAACCACTAGCATTTACTCGCGAGAGCATACAAAGAGAAGGGCATGCAATTGAAGTACGTATTTACGCCGAAAATCCATCGACCTTTTTCCCTTCTCCAGGCACCATTACGGCATTTGAATTGCCTACAGGTGAAGGTATTCGCCATGAATGCGGCGTAGAGGCTGGCACTGCGGTAACACCTTTTTACGACCCAATGATTAGCAAATTAGTCGTGTGGGGAGAAACACGAGCAATTGCGTGTGAAAGACTGATTGAGGCACTTAAAGTTTATAAAGTAGAAGGTATTCAAACAAATATTCCGATGTTGTTGAAAACAGTGACACATGAACAATTTTTAAAGGGCTATACAACGACTAAATTTGTGGATGAATATTATTTACCTCAATTAGCAGAGACGAAGTAAGAACACTTATCCTCATTCAGCAGATTCCTGCTGAATGTAGATAATGGCCTCCGGCGGATGTCACGGATTTTAAAAGGAATGAATAAAGGATGTTAGCCTAACACCTTCGCATCCTGCGAAAACGGCTAACTGACCTGCATCGGTAAAGACGCCACGTCCTGTGGCATTACCGAAATGACCGACATCGTGTCGGCCCTCGTGCAGGTCTGTGCACAATTCAAAATCCGGACGCAATTACGCCAAGGCGAAATTGATAAAAGCATTCGCACTTAAACAATGAGTGCGGTTGCGTTATTCATACATTTGGAGGGATTTACAATGGCAACAGTTAAAGCGAGCATGGCAGGAACAGTATGGAAAATCGTTGTAACAGAGGGCGAGAAAGTGACTGCAGGACAAGATGTGGCAATTTTAGAGTCGATGAAAATGGAGATTCCTATTGCAGCAGAAGAAGATGGCGTAGTTATAAAAATCATTGCGAATGAAGGAGATTTCATTAACGTAGATGACGATATTTTAGAAATCGAATAAGGAGGCTTCTTTATGCAGCTACCAAAGCATGTAACGTTAAAGGAAGTTGGTCCTCGTGACGGTTTGCAAAATGAGAAAACGCATATTGCAACTGCCGATAAAATACAGCTAGTAAATTTACTTAGTCAAACTGGATTGAATTATATCGAGGTAACGTCTTTTGTGCATCCGAAGTGGATTCCACAGCTGGCTGATGCAGTGGAGGTTCTTCAAGCCATTAAACGCCAAAAAGATATCACGTATGCGGCACTAGTACCGAACATGCGTGGCTTAGAACGTGCATTGCAGGCTGAAGTAGACGAAGTGAGTGTTTTTATGTCGGCAAGTGAAAGCCATAACCAAAGTAATATTAATAAATCAATCGATGAAACATTTCCGATATTACAGGAAGTTGTGGACGGGGCAAAGGCAGCGCATAAAAACGTACGGGGCTATATCTCAACGGTGATTGGGTGCCCGTATGAAGGTTACATACAACCAGAAAAAGTTTTGCGAGTAACAGAAAAATTACTGGAAATGGGCGTCGATGAAATTTCTCTAGGTGACACGATTGGTGTTGGTGTACCGACACAGGTGGAAAGTCTTTTAGAAGAATTATTAAAAAGATACCCTGTAGAAAATTTTGCGATGCATTTTCATGATACACGTGGTACAGCGCTAGCAAATATCGTTAAATCTTTAGAAATGGGCATTACGAAGTTTGATAGCGCGCTTGGTGGACTTGGGGGCTGTCCATATGCCAAAGGAGCATCAGGTAATGTGGCTACGGAAGATTTATTGTATTTATTAGATGGAATGGGTATTAAAACGGGTGTAGAACTGAATAAAGTGCTAGAGGCTGCACTGTTTATTGAACAGAAACTAGGGAAGGCAGTCGCCTCTAAACAAATGGCGATTGCCCGTAATGAAAGGAGTGCGAGTCAAATATGACGCAACTCGTTCGTTTTGAATTATTAGATGGTTGCATTGGGCTTATTACCCTTTCAAGACCGGAAGCGGCAAATGCGATGTCTGTACAATTGCTCCAAGAACTTAGCGCGACACTCGACAACATAAATGGTGATCCTTCAGTACGAGTCGTCTTACTAACAGGGGCGGGGGAAAAAGCCTTTTGCGCAGGAGCAGATTTAAAAGAGCGTAAAGGGATGCCAGACCGACAAGTAAAGCAGATTGTGCAATTAATCGGAGCAACAGTGGCAAAAGTAGAAGCACTCGCTCAACCAGTTATCGCCGTATTAAATGGCGTTGCTTTTGGTGGCGGACTCGAGCTAGCGTTAGCCTGTGACTTACGCCTGGCAGCTGCCCATGCCAAGATAGGCCTTACGGAAACATCTCTCGGCATCATCCCAGGGGCTGGAGGTACACAACGACTTCCACGACTAATTGGCATTGGAAAAGCGAAGGAATTAATTTATACAGCACGTCGATTAAATGCAGAGGAAGCAAGAAGTTACGGCATTGTAGAGTATGTTCATGAAGGACATGAAGTACTTGAAAAGGCACAGCAGCTTGCGCTTGAAATGGCAAAAAATGCTCCGCTTTCTTTAGTACAGGCGAAAATCGCCATGAATCAAGGTGTTGAAGTCGACTTAGCTACTGGTTTAAAAATCGAATCACTTGCATATAATGCTCTGATTCCTACAGAAGATCGATTAGAGGGCTTACTTGCTTTCCAGGAAAAGCGAACACCGCAATACCTAGGGAAATAAAGACCTGATAATAGATTTTGAAAAGTTATAAAGTAGGATTTTAAAATATTGGCATATCATCAAAAGTGGGGCTAGGTGACTTCTTGGGGCTCATCGAACGCCCCCAGGAAGCTTTGCTCTGTGCGAAAGCGTAGCGACAGCAACAACAAAGCGCCCAGCCGGAACGGAAATCAACCCCACGCTATGATGATGAACTGAAATCTAGGTATATGATTAATTATTTATGCTGAGGCGTAACCGTTTGGGCAAAAGGAGGAATTAACTATGAGCAATGTACCGACAGAAAATACGACGAAAACAATGAAGGAACAAATTTTAGCAGGTGGCCTGCCAAAATATCACGATAAAAATGCACAACAAGGAAAGCTATTTGTACGTGAACGACTCGAATTATTATTAGATGATGGGCTTCAATCAGAAGATGGCTTGTACGCGAACTGCTTAGCAGGGGACCTACCAGCAGATGGCGTAATCACAGGAATCGGTAAAATCCATGGTCGTACTGTTTGTGTTTTAGCAAACGATTCGACGATTAAAGCTGGCTCTTGGGGGAAACGTACAGTAGAAAAAATGATTCGGATTCAAGAAACAGCTGAAAAGCTAAATTGCCCATTACTGTATCTAGTCGATTCAGCAGGTGCACGTATTACTGACCAATTAGAAATGTTTCCTGGTCGCAGAGGAGCAGGACGCATTTTCTATAATCAGGTAAAGCTTTCAGGTAAAATTCCTCAAATATGCTTACTGTTTGGCCCTTCTGCGGCAGGTGGTGCCTATATCCCTGCATTCTGCGATATTGTTGTCATGGTAGAAGGTAATGCATCGATGTATTTAGGATCTCCTCGTATGGCAGAAATGGTTATAGGCGAGAAGGTAGACTTGGAAACAATGGGTGGAGCGAAAATGCACTGTTCTGTTTCCGGTTGTGGAGATGTGCTTGCTAAATCAGAACAGGAAGCTATTTCCTATGCTCGTAAATACTTGAGCTATTTCCCGAATAACTTTGCAGAGCGTAGTAAGGTAGAGGCTCCAAAACCACCAGCTTCATTTGAAAAATCGATTGATGAGCTAATACCGAAAAATCAAAACGTTCCTTTTGATATGTATAAGTTAATTGAACGTATTATTGATGAAGATTCGTTCTGTGAAGTGAAAAAATTATTCGCTCCAGAATTAATTACCGGGCTAGGGCGCATTAATGGGCAACCCGTTGGAATTATCGCCAACCAACCGCGCGTAAAGGGGGGCGTTTTGTTCCACGATTCAGCTGATAAAGCTGCAAAGTTCATTTCACTTTGTGATGCGTTTAATATTCCGCTTCTTTTCCTTGCCGATGTACCAGGGTTTATGATTGGTACGCAGGTTGAAAAAGCAGGGATAATACGCCATGGTGCCAAAATGATTTTTGCAATGAGCGAGGCAACCGTTCCTAAATTAACGGTCATTGTTCGGAAGGCATACGGTGCAGGGCTGTATGCAATGGCAGGTCCTGCTTTTGAGCCAGATTGCTGTATTGCATTATCCAATGCACAAATTGCTGTAATGGGCCCTGAAGCCGCAGTTAACGCAGTATACGCCAATAAAATTGCTGAACTCCCAAAAGAGGAGCAAGCAAGCTTTATCGCAGAGAAACGCAAGGAATACCAAGAGGAAATCGATGTCTATCGTCTAGCTTCAGAGCTGATCATTGATGACGTTATAGAGCCAAATGATTTAAGAAAAGCACTTGAATCACGCTTAGAGCTTTATATGTCAAAGTACTTATTATTCTCAGAACGTAAACATGGAGTAAATCCAGTATAAGGCCTTGAAATAACGCTGTCTCAGCTCATTGAGGCAGCTTTTTTATTTTGTGTTTAACATGATGTTCAGTCATCTCTTTTCTAATCGAACCCAGACAGATGTGAAGGTTACATAATTTGCGATAGTATGCTACAAGGCTTTATCCACCTTATTATTACCACTTGCTTAGGGAAGCGGTGAATATTAAAATTATGTGAGGATATAGGGAAGTAGGTGGTATAGGCATGACAAAAAATAGTATACATAGTGGAGCCAAGCTACCGTTACCTTATCGTTCTTTAATAGATACATATTATTTACCGATAAAGATAGCAGGGTGGATCTTTTTTTGTATCTATTCTGTAATAGCTTTTTATAAACTAGTCATTGATCGTCTTGTGAATGTAGTTGTTATGTTGTTCAATGGCGAGTATTCTCTTGGTGAATTAGGGCTGTTTGATTATAGTAACTGGCGATTAACAACAAATTTTATTCCCTTTGATACAATTCTGCGCTATATAAATTACGCTCAGTATTTTAATGTTGATATCATTATTATTAATTTACTCGGCAATTTATTAATATTTACCCCAATGGGCTTTTTACTACCACTATTATCAAAAAAGTGCCGGAAAGCTTGGATCGTTATTTGTATAGGTTTTATCTCTAGCCTAGCGGTAGAAACTATCCAGTTTATTTTTACGGTTGGATCAGCAGATATTGATGATTTAATTTTAAATACACTAGGAGCATGGCTTGGCTACCTAGCCTATAAAAGTATACTTATTAAACCTAAAGATAGATAGAAACAGTCCTTGCAAAAGGGCTGTTTTTTAGTGGTAACAAATTTAGGATTCATCACGAAAAGTTTTTATTAAAAGTCTACTATGTAAATAAGCTGATTGGAGTGGAGGCTGGGCGACTCCTTGGGGAACAGCAATAGAGGAACGAAGGCTAAAAGCATCACATCCTGTGCTAACGCCTTCGTGTCCAACATCAAAAGTTTTCTGTAGCGAAAGCAAGCGGCAGCAAATGCTTTATCTGTGCGAAAGCGTAGTGACAGCAACAACAAAGCGCCCAGTCGGAACGGAAATCAACCGCATGTTTTGGTGATGATACAGATATAGAAATACTAAATGAGCATAATATCGGGGGTTAGATGAGGTCTTTGTACCTATTTTGTCAAAAGTGAATTATTTCTTTAGGAGCTTAGTATTAATTAACTCTTGAAATTAATAAAGAAAATTCCGATAATTAATGTAAGAAACTGTTTAGAGTGTAAGAGTATAGAAAATAAAAGATAGAATCATATCTTTTATTGAATTTGCATATTAAATAGAAAGCTGAGGTGAATTATATGAAACTATCAAGTTTAATAGAACAAGAAAGACTGTCATCACACGATAATCGTAAAAAGATTTTACAACGAAAACAAGCAGGGGATGCCTATCGAAAAAACGCACTGTATTTTCCGCCAAAGAAAAATCCATTATTGCTTGAGCTAGAAAATTTACTTTTAGGGCATACAGATCAAGAACTCTATGAGCAACAAAAAGAGGAAGCGAAAGAGATCACACCTCAACAGCAAGCAATCATTCAAGATTTGCAACAAACGAAAAATGTGTTCGAACATGAGCAAACGCAAATGCATTATTCTCAGTTAGAGCGTATAGATGAGGAAGCGTCTGTAGTAGAGGATGGGAATGCCGAGGACACGTTACAAATTTTAGAGCAAGTGAGGAATTCAGCATTAGCACCCCCGCAGCCATCACCACAGGATTTACGTGTAGCAGCAAGTGCAAATGCTCAAATACAGCACATGCAAGCGCAATTAAATGGTCAAGAGGTAGATGACAGTGAGCCTGCCTTTGTACGTGAAGGTATTGACGTCAAAGTACCAGAACGGTTTACTAAGGAATTGAAATTGGATCCATTTGTAGATACAATTTTCGGTAAGAGTTATGAGGAGGCATACAGAGCGCGAACATTTAAAAACGCTTCTGAAAAATATGCCACTCATATTCAAATAGCAAAAGAAGGCTATCGACCGGGAAATGACTCCATGATCTCCTTGATAGCCTAATGCTGCAGATAGGAGATTTTTAATATGGCGAAGGCAAAGCATGCGAAAACAAATGCGATAAGATTATTGGAGCAACAAAAAATACAATTCGACGTAATTGAATATGAGACTGGTGACGGCCAAGTTGACGGAATATCAGTTGCTGAAAAAATTGGTCACCCAGTTTCTAATGTTTTCAAAACATTAGTAGCAAAGGCAAGTGCACAAAAGCTTTTTGTATTTGTTATACCTGTAGCAGATGAGCTTGATTTAAAAGCTGCTGCAAAGGTTATCGGAGAGAAAAAAATCGACATGCTCCCAGTCAAGGAGTTACTTGGCTATACAGGCTATGTGCGAGGCGGATGCTCTCCAGTCGGTATGAAGAAGCTTTATCCGACTGTTATTAATGCGTCAGCTCAAGAGCAAGGAAGTATTATTGTGAGTGCCGGAAAAATCGGCATGCAAATCCACGTTCAGCTAGATGATTTAGTCGCTGTGACAAAAGCAAAGCTTGCATCAATCACCACTACCCAAAAATGATATGCTGGGTAGTTTTTTTATTGTCTATTTGCGGAAGTGTCACTTAGATGAGCGATAAACTGCTCGGATAGTCGGGCACTGTCTTTAATTCGAAAACATTACTTTTTATTTTGTTTTTTTATTGTACGTGCAGGGGTAAATATAATCGTTACTAACATTCCTAAATATAAAGCGTACTTTAAAAATTCATTTTTTGAATAACCCAATAAATAAGGCATACCTATTAACGTCATTGCTATACCAATTACAAACAAAACAGTCCCAATTTTTTTTATCATACATCGCCCTCCAAACTTAAAAACTCGACTTTTATCCTATTCGTAAAAATTTAAAAGTAGCTTTTCATTTTTTAAAAGGTTCCTTCATATAATGCAAGGCATAAGAAAGGGGGATCGAAATTGAACGGAAATGTGACCTATTACTATGGACACGCACTGACTGGGCAAGGAGTTAAACATTTATATAAAGAAATGATGGATGAGGCAGAATTAGTTTATATTTTGCAGGGTGCACCGACGTTTAAAGGATCTGAGCTTCTGAAAGAGCTTGGGTATTTTTATGTAAAGCAGGGCTTTTCGGTGGAGTGGTTTAAGCATGCTTTGCTGGAGGATGTTGTAGAGGCAGTATACGTTCAAGGCTGTAATCGATTATTTGTATGGTCATCGGAGTGGGGGATTGAACCGACTTTTCTTGGCACAAAGCATCGGGTGATGTCATTTTATGATTGCTTAGAAGAAATCCAGCTTGAAAAGGTTGGCGAACAGCTTGCTAATACGATGGCGGAACGAGAGTCATGGCGTGAGAAGTGTATTTCGTCGCTTACTAAAGCTATAAAGATTCATGATGATTGGGAAGTAGTGACACAGAGCTGTATGAACTGGGGGGCATTAAATGACCAGGTTGAACATTTAAAGGCAGAGGTTTTCCAATCGATGGTCTTAAACAAAACAGGTATGCGCACGCATCGCTTACTCGGAACGTTAACTCCGAGGGGGGCCGAAAATACAGTAGATAGTATAACGAAAAATGTATCTCGGAGATTGATGATCAAAGGGAAGCCAGGTACAGGTAAATCTTCGTTAATGAAAGGTTTGGCAGACGAAGCGAATGCGAGAGGGCTCGATGCGCAAATTATTTGGTGTGGCTTGGATGCAAACTCTGTTGATATGGTTCTTATCCCGGAATTAAATTTCTGCATCTTTGATAGTACGGATCCTCATATCTTTGATCCAGAGGACGGCAGATTAGGGGATGAAATTTTCGATATAGGGAAACATTGCGCAATTTCACAAGAAGCTGAAGTTCAAATTGAAGATATTCGAGCAAAGTATAAAGAAGCAATGCAGGATGCAATGGGTTATTCGAAGCGTTATGCGGAAGCGGAGTATACAGTCCGTCGCTTAATAGATAATTGTCTATCGTCATCTCTTTGGCGAGAAAAAACTGCCCCATTATTCGAAAGATTAACAAAGTAATTTTTCTTATATCATGCTTGTGCTACACTAGGAGCTAGAACAGTTTTCCTAGGAAAGGATGATACGCTTGTCAAAAGTATTGAATGCATTTTTAGATGAAAACCTACAAGACTTACATGAACAAGGCTTATACAATGAAATTGATCCAGTAGAGGGAGCAAACGGACCCATTATTCAGGTACGTGGCAAAAATCTAATTAATCTATCCTCAAACAACTATCTTGGCTTAGCAACGAATGAAGAATTAAAGCGTATTGCCAAAGAAACAATAGAGACATATGGTGTGGGGGCTGGAGCAGTCCGTACGATTAACGGTACACTTGATTTACACGTAAAATTAGAGGAAAAGCTTGCTGAATTTAAAGGAACAGAGGCAGCGATTTCTTATCAATCCGGTTTTAACTGTAATATGGCAGCAATTTCAGCTGTTATGGATAAAAATGATGCGATTCTTTCAGACCAATTAAACCATGCATCGATTATCGATGGCTGTCGTTTATCACGTGCCAAAATTATTGCCTATAATCACTCCGATATGGATGATTTACGTGCAAAGGCAAAGGCAGCAACAGAATCAGGCTTATACAATAAAGTCATGGTTATTACGGATGGCGTATTCTCAATGGACGGTGATATTGCAAAATTACCAGAAATCGTTGAGATTGCGAAAGAGTTTGATTTAATAACATATGTAGATGATGCGCACGGATCAGGGGTAACAGGTAAAGGAAAGGGTACTGTGAAGCATTTCGGTTTAGAAAAAGAAATCGACTTCCAAATTGGTACACTTTCTAAAGCAATTGGTGTTGTTGGTGGATATGTAGCTGGTAAGCAAAATTTAATTGACTGGCTAAAAGTGCGTTCTCGTCCATTTTTATTCTCAACAGCATTACCACCAGGTGATGTTGCTGCGATTACAGCAGCAGTGCAAATGCTGATTGACTCAACAGAGCTGCACGATAAGCTTTGGGAAAATGGCGATTATTTAAAGGCGGGTCTTGCTAAATTAGGCTTTAATATTGGCGAATCTGAAACGCCGATTACACCATGTATTATTGGTGATGAAAAGCTTACACAGGAATTTTCACGTCGCCTATTTGAAGAAGGCGTCTACGCTAAATCAATCGTTTTCCCAACAGTTCCAAAAGGTACAGGACGTGTTCGAAACATGCCTACAGCGGCACATACAAAAGAAATGTTGGACGGCGCTCTAGCAATCTATGAAAAAGTCGGCCGTGAACTAGGCGTTATTCAATAAAAAATTGGGCTGCCTCAATAGGAGGTAGCCCTTTTTATATTAACGTTCCGATAAATCGGTGAAACGTTCCGATAAATCTCAAAATTGTTCCGATAAAACACAAATTTATTCCGATAAGTCTCTTATCTCCACCTCAAACTGCCGGACGATTTATTCACTTTCCATCTTTTTTCACTAATGTAATATCACGTAGTCCCTTTATAGATATTGCCCCCGCTAAAGCGATGGAAACTTTTAATTCATCATATAAATTCGTCATTACTTTTTCGACTCCTTGCTGCCCATCTAATGCAAGTCCGTAGACGAAGGGACGACCAATGGCAACAGCATCAGCTCCTAAAGCGAGTACTTTAAGAGCATCCATGCCACGATACACACCGCTATCTAAAATGACAGGAACTCGTCCTTTTACAGCTTTCACAATATCAGGAAGGGCATCGAGTGAACCAATTACGCCATCCAATTGGCGACCACCGTGGTTTGATACGATAATACCGTCAATGCCGTTTTCAATAGCTAGTTTTGCGTCTTCAGGATGTAAGATTCCCTTCAGTAAAATAGGGAGATTAGAACGGCGCTTTAATTCACGTACATTCTCCCAATTTAATGTAGGATGGAACACATTTTGCAAAACGCCCTGTACATATGACTCGAATGAATCATCTGGTAAGGAAGCAGTAAAAACAGGATCATTCATATAGTTTCCTCGAGCATACCCAAGTTTTAAAGGTGAAAATTGATTGCGAACATCTTCTTCACGCCAGCCAAGCATGACGGTATCTACAGTTAAAACAATAGCCTCAAAACCAGCAGCCTCGGCTCGGGCGGCCATGCTATATGCAATTTCCTCATTTGTTGACCAATATAATTGAAACCATTTAGTAGCAGTGGGGGCTGTTTGTGCCACATCCTCAAGTGCATAGCTTGAAACTGTACTTTGAATATAAGGAATTTTTAACTGATCAGCCGCACGTGCCACGGCAAGCTCTCCCTCGTCATGTGCCATTTTGTTCATGCCAACAGGAGCAAATAAGAGCGGGGTTGGATGTACTTTTCCGAACAGCTCAATCGATGTATCAATACTTGAAACATCATGTAAAAAGCGTGGAATAATAGAGTATTTTTCAAAGGCTCCACGGTTATTCCGTAATGTTTGCTCACCACCAGCACCTGAACGAATGTAGCCAAACGGACCAGCTTCCATTTTTTCTGCAACAGCCTTTTCTAAATCTGCAAAGCAAATAGGGAAGGGGGCTTGTGCATTAATATTTTTTAACAGTAGATCACCATGTGTTGTTTTAGTCATCGTCATCCTCCTATTAATCTTTCTTAAGTTTCGCAGCAAAGCGGTTACCCATTGATTGAATAATCTGAACAAGGATGATTAAGATAAACACTGTCGCATACATCACATCGACCTCATAGCGTAAATGACCGTAACGATATGCGAGATCACCTAAACCACCAGCGCCAACCATTCCAGCCATTGCTGTTGCTCCTATCAGACCGATTGTGGCAATTGTTAAGCCTAAAATAATGGATGGACGAGCCTCACGTAGTAAGACATTCCAAATGATGTGACGACGTTTAATACCCATTGCTGTATAAGCTTCCACAACACCTGGATCAACTTCCAAAAGTGCCGTTTCCATAAGTCGTGCAATATAAGGTGCTGTATAAACAACAAGCGGCACAATAACACCTTTTACACCAATAGTTGTGCCAACGATCAGCTTCGTGAACGGTAAAATGAAGAATAGTAAAATAATGAACGGTACAGAGCGAATAATATTAATAAATAAATTGAAAAATTGATAGAGAAATTTATTTTCAAATGATTGCCCCGGACGAGTTAAAACGATTAAAAGCCCTAAAGGGATCCCAATTAAAATAGAAAACAATAATGAAATCCCGACCATTTGAAAGGTTTCGAAAATGGATTGCCCAATAACATCTGACCAGTCTGCAAAGAAACTTTGAATGCTATTCATTTAATTCGCCTCCTAATTCCTCAACGCATACCCCGTTTTCTATAAAATACGTAAGTGCCTTTTCAACGATATGTGCCTTACCGTGTAGATGCACGACAATATTACCGACGATGCCGTTTTTTAATTCAATGATATTGGCTGTTAAAATATTTGGTTGTACATCATAAACTTTGCTCACTTCTGCAAGTAATGGCTTCCCGGTACTTTCACCAAGGAATGTTAAGCGAATCACACTTCCGGAAAGATTTAATTGTTCGATTAGGGAAGAAGATAAATTACGTTGAGAAATAGTGTTTAAAAACTTTCGTGTCGTTGGGTGCTGAGGCTTCGAAAATAGTTCTATAGCAGAGCCATATTCCACAACCGTCCCTGATTCAAGAACGGATACATCATCGCAAATTTTTTGAATAACATTCATTTCATGTGTAATGAGTAAAATAGTGATGCCCAACTCACGGTTAATTTTCAAGAGAAGCTCGAGAATAGCTTCAGTTGTTTCAGGATCGAGAGCACTTGTTGCTTCATCACTGAGTAAAATCTCAGGCTCTTGGGCGAGGGCACGTGCAATAGCGACACGTTGCTTTTGACCACCCGAAAGTTGGCTAGGATAACTATCTAATTTCTCTGTTAGGCCAACAATTTCTGCATATTTTGCGACGCGTTTTTTCACTTCAGAGTCGTTATAGCCTAGAAGCTTTAATGGTACCGAGATATTGTTGTAAACGGTCGCTGTTTTTAAGAGATTAAAATGCTGGAAAATCATGCCGATTTTTTGACGTGTTTTGCGGAGGTCGTTTAAAGAAAGGGAAGTAATATCTACATTGTCGATCAATACTTTTCCTGTTGTTGGACGCTCTAATAAATTAACACAGCGAATAAGGGTACTTTTTCCTGCGCCACTGTAGCCAATAACCCCATGAATTTCACCTTTTTTGACATGCAGGTTAATGCCATCTACTGCCTTAACGATACCTTTTTTAGTTTTAAATTCTTTTGTTATATTTTCTAGTTGAATCATACTGTGAACTCTCCTTTCTAAGTCCTTCTATAAAGCAAGAATCTGCTAGCATACCTATAGGAGTCTCGCAGATTCTCAATTTATGAAAGGCCCTTCATCGTTACTTACCAGCTTGGAATGATAGAACCTTTGAATTCCTCTTCAATAAATTTGCGTACTTCATCAGATTGATAGGCTTCAACAAATTTTTTAATCGCTGGGTCATCCTCGTTTTCAGCACGTACCGCAATGTAGTTTACATATGGAGAGTTAGTAGATTCTAAAAGAATGGAGTCTTTTTTAGGATCAATACCAGCATCAAGAGCGAAGTTCGTATTAATAGCTGCCACATCTACTTCACTAAGCTGCTTCGGAATTTGTGCAGCCTCTAATTCAATGAATTTAAAATTCTTTTTGTTTTCTTCCACATCGCGAATAGATGCTGTTAAGTCTGCACCTTCTTTTAATTTAATGATGCCTGCCTCTTGAAGAACAAATAGAGCACGAGCCCCGTTCGTTGGATCATTTGGTAATCCGAATGTAGCACCATCAGGAACTTCATCCAATGATTTATATTTATCAGAGTATATGCCCATAGGAGTTAAAATTGTTTTTCCTACTGGTACTAAATCTGTTTTGTGATCTTTGTTAAATGCATCGAGGAAAGGCTTGTGTTGATAACTGTTTACATCAAGATCACCCTCGGCTAACGATGTATTTGGTAAAACATAATCAGAGAACGTTTTTAGTTCTACCTCTAAGCCACTTTCTTTGGCAACTTTTGCTGCAACCTCTGCAATTTGTTCGTGTGGACCAGAAGTTACACCTACTACAATTTTATTTTCATTAATAGCCTTACCTTGACTACCTTTATCTTCATTAGTACCGCAGCCTACTAATGCTGCTACTAATGTGAGACTCGCTAAACCTAGTAAAATTTTGTTTTTCTTTTTCATGAGACATACCTCCAAAGTTGTTTTATCGGCTGGTAAAAATAAAAAAAACTCTCTTAAAAAAATTAAGAGAGGCTCATGAAAAAACGTCCTCTCTTATCTTTCAAACGATGATCGTTTGCTGGATTTGGCACCTTCCTTAAAAAAGGAGGTTGCCGAGCTTCATAGGGCCAGTCCCTCAGCTACTCTTGATAAGAGATTTATAATATTTTTTTGTAAATCCGATATATCTAATATAGATTATAGGATATAGTAAGTCAATCGAATTTTTGAAATATTTTTTTTTGTTATACTATTTGATCGCGAAAGAGGCATGGGAATTCTTGCTAGGGTAGGGTGGAAATATTGTTATCAGGACAGTGTATTAGATAGTTTGATGAATCAAAGGTCATGTTCAATTTATCCGTTAGAAGAAGGGTTGAGGCAACCAAGAAAGATCATGAAATGAAAACTGCCCCTATAGCGAGTGTGAACTAATAGGACAGTTTTTGAATGGAAGGAAATCCAATGCTTATAAATTAAAGAAGTTTAATTTTTCAATTCGGCTGATTGCTTCACGTAAGCGATCTTCACTTACAAGTAAACCTACACGAACATAGCCTTCACCGTATTGACCGAAGCCATTGCCTGCAGCTACTGCGATATCAGCTTTATCGAGCAATACATCAGTAAACTGCTCACTTGTATAACCTAATGGAACAGGGAGCCATGCAAAGAAAGAGCCCTTTGGTGCGGTTACTTGCCAACCAATTCGCTGTGCTTCTTCGATAAGAACATTTCGTCGACGCTCATAAGTCGCTCTTAGCTTATTCGCGCAATCCTGAGATGCTGTAAGGGCAACCGCTGCTGCTTGTTGTACGGCAGGGAATTGACTACAAAATAGATGATCTTGAATAAGATTAATAGCCGCAACAATATCAGCGTTACCAACTGCAAATCCAATACGCCAGCCTGCCATATTATATGTTTTAGATAATGTATACATCTCGATGCCGACCTCTTTGGCACCTTCCGCTTGCAGGAAACTAATAGGTTTCTTGCCGTCAAATCCAATTGCACCGTAAGCGAAATCATGTGAGACAATCATGTTGTGCTCTTTAGCAAAGCGCGCCGTTTCCTCGAAAAATTCAAGTGTTGCAGTACCACCAGTTGGATTGTTCGGGTAATTTAAGTAAAGAAGCTTTGCCTTTTCTTTTACTTCATTGGATAAAGCATTATAATCGGGCAGGAAATTATTCTCTGCGAAAAGTGGCATGACTTCAAAATTAACATCACCTAATACGACACCAGATAAGTAATCTGGATATCCAGGATCGGGTAATAACATTGTATCACCGGGGTTTAAAACCGCTAACGGCAGCTCAACAAGACCGATTTTTGTACCACCAAGAATAGCTACCTCAGTTTCAGGATCAATATCAACATTGTATTCACGTTTGTAGAAGTCTGCGGCTGCTTGACGTAATTCTACGATGCCACGGAATGGAGAATATTTATGATGTTGAGGGTTTTCAGCTGCTTCCTGTAACGCTTTTATAATGTGTTGGGGAGTGGGCTGATCTGGATTGCCTTGACCGAGATTGATAACATCGCGCCCTTCTGCTAAAGCAGAATTCACTTTTTGCACCAATGCTGCAAAAAATTGAGTCGGGAGTTGCTGTAGTTTTTTTGAGAATTCCATGCATGTTCTCCTTTTTAGAAAATAATAATTGATGCAAATAATATTACTTTTTTTACTAATTGTCTAGAGTCTCTATTTACAAAGATGGACGCACAAAATACAAGCAAAGAGCATGCGAGCCTAAGTACAAAGCCGATTCTTGACGTAATTATGCCAACATCTGAGGCATCTTAACAATGCCCGTAAAACATAGGTTTTGGCTTTACTTTTAAACCCTTTAAAATAATATTTAATTTTTTTTTTAATTACTGTAACTTTTATTAAACTTAATCGTACTAATTAATAGAATCTAAAACTAAGAGCAAAATTGATTAGTAAGATTCACTTTCGCGAAAAGGCCAGGGCTCACTTTATTGCTGAGATCCTGGTCTTTTTGTTTTTGTTCCAAAGCTGCTCTTAGCTCAGACAACAGCGATATCATTTTTACTTGTAGTATAATGAAAAATAGAAAAACACAAATGCAGAAAAAGAAATATTTTTGGGACTAGGGGAGGAATTAAGATGAAAATTGGGTGTATCCAACTAAATGTTGGTTTTGGCAAAGTAGAAGAAAATTTTGCTCGTGCGGAGGACAAGATTCGTGAAGCGGCAAAACAAGGTGCAGAAATCATTGTACTACCGGAAATGTGGAATACAGGCTATGCACTTGAAAAATTATCAGAGATTGCAGATGTGGATGGAGAACGTTCGAAAGCATTTTTATCAAACTTAGCGAAAGAGCTTGGCGTACATATTGTTGGGGGCTCTGTTTCGACGAAGAAGGGCGATAAATTTTACAACACGATGTATACGTTTGATAGCAACGGTGAGTTAGTTGGTGAATATAACAAGGCACATCTTTTCCGTTTGATGGACGAGCATTTATATTTAGAAGCAGGGGATGAAATGAATCGCTTTGCCCTTGGTGATATCGAGGCTGCAGGCGTGATTTGCTATGATATTCGCTTCCCAGAATGGCTACGTGCTCACGCTTTAGAGGGCGCAAAAGTATTGTTCGTACCGGCACAATGGCCAACGCCGCGTATCGATCATTGGAACACATTGCTGCAAGCACGTGCCATCGAAAATCAATGCTTCGTGATTGCTGTTAATCGTATATCGAGAAAAGTAGAAAACTTCAATGGTCAATCAATGATTATTCAACCGTGGGGCGAAGTGCTTTGGGTTGGTGCAGAGGATGAGGAAGTAGCTGTCATTGACGTGGACTTCTCGATTGTCGATGAAGTACGGGGCAGAATTCCAGTGTATGACGACCGCAGACCAACGTTATATAGTGGAGTAGTTACCGAAAAATAAAATCTGATAGCACGCTCATAGCGACTTTGAGCGTGCTATTCTTGCAACATCGCTGATCAATCATAAATCAGCAGTTAGTTTTTATCCTCAATTAAAGAATTGGCGAGCAACATAAATTCAAGCGTAATTCGATTATGCCCCTTCATGAAATTTTTCCCTAAAAGACTTTCAAGCTTTTTTAAACGATGGTAGAGCGTTTGGCGTACGATGAACAGTTGATTTGCGGTTTGTTGTTTAGAGCCGTTCGTTTGCAAATATACTTGCAGCGTTTCTAATAGCTTACTATTATATTTTTTGTCGTATTCAATAACTGGCTGTAAATAATCTTGAATCACTTCCTGTAAATTTACTTGCATCTGTAATTTATAGATGAGGTGATACAAATGTAAATCATCATAAAAATAAGATGTAGTTTGTACTTTACTGCAAATATACAATGTTTCGAGTGCAGTTTGATAACTCTTCGGTATTTCCTCTACGTCTGCAACGACTTTGCCAATGGCAACTTGATACCCTTGAACTAGTTGTTTTTTATAAAAATCGGTTTTCTGCAGGGAAGAAACTAACGTATTTAATAATTCGCGACTAGATTTACTATCTTTCTTATGGAGTAAAATAAAAATGACATAGCTTTTTCTTTCATATAGAAATGGTATAAATCCATTTTGCTCAAAAAGGTTTCGATAGTAGAGCTTGCTGTAGACAATATCCTCTTGTACTTTAGAGACTGCATTAGGCGTTGCTAACATAAAAACAGCCCCGCTAGAAAGCTTATAGTTAGAATGATAGGTAACGATAAATTTATAAATTTCCTCTTTCGATAGTTTTTGATCAATCCAATCTCCTAAAATAGAGGCATCCTCAATGTCCCTTTTCTCTTCAATATAAAATTCTCTCATTAAAAGTTGTGCTAAGGCAGTAGCTGTACGATCTAAAATAAGTAATTCAAACTCTGAGAATAGACCATCCTCTCTATAGAGCGTTAAATCTGCATAATGCTGGTCAAAAATAAAGATGGGCTCATTTTTAAATACGGGTGCTGATTTTTTCAGCGTAACTAGTTGCTGGCGCTTAGTATGCGGCATATTTGGAAAAAAGATAGGCTCTCGACCTTTAATAGAAAAGACAATTTGTGTCTTCAATTCATGATACATATTTTGTAAAACATCTTCTGCGTTTTGCCCTAATAAAGCATTTTTATTTAATGCTTGGGAGTAGGATTCTAAAGTAGAGATCATTAAATATTGCTGATTCATAATTTGACTATGTAAATCTTGTGTAATACGGACGAAAGGAACCGTGTCATGAAAAACGATAATAGGGAAGCTGTGCCGGTTAGCAAGAGCTACAATCACTTCTGGGATGGTCTGTATGGAAGTCCCGTATTCAATGCACAATGCCGCGCAATTTTTTTCGATTAAGGATTCCACGAAAAAGATAAAGTTCTCGATGCTGTGCTGAAGGCTAATTCCTGTTGTTAAAACTAATTCATCACCAGCTAGAAAATTATCTACTTGTATAATTTCAATGACATGAGCCCACTTTACAATTCGTAATAAACCATCCTCACCAGCTACGACCTCCGCACTTTGGAAGTATGTGTTTTCTAATACATCCTTCACTTGAAGCTTAAATTGACTCATGTTAACTTCCCTCCTTTTAACATAGATATTTTTCTAGTTTTCTCATTGAGGTATTATTTTTGCTGAAATTAACTTAAATATTATATTTTTAGAATGTTTAGTCTATTTTACATTATGTTTAAAACAAATGTATAGAATTTTACAGTTTGTCTATACCTTCGTTTCTATGTAACATGTAAAATTTTAGTAAGCGGTAATCCAATCTAATAAAAGAGGTGAGCTGAATATGGAGCAACAAACGCATTTACAGAGAGGGTTAAAGAAAAGGCATATGACGATGATCGCGATTGCGGGGGTTATCGGAGCGGGTCTATTTATGGGAAGTGGCTCAGTAATAAACCTTGCTGGCCCTGGCGCAATTTTATCTTATATATTTGCGGGCATTATCGTTATTCTCGTCATGCGAATGCTTGGAGAAATGGCAGCTGTCAATCCAACAAGTGGGTCTTTTGCGCATTATGCACATGAAGCCATTGGTCCGTGGGCTGGTTTTATGATTGGCTGGTTATATTGGTTTTTCTGGGTTGTTGCCATTGCTTTAGAGGCAACTGCAGCAGCTGCAATCATTCAATATTGGTATGATGGGATTCCTTTATGGTTACTAAGTCTTTTATTAACTGTCGCACTTACTTTAACAAATGTCCTTTCCGTAAAAGCTTTTGGTGAATTTGAATATTGGTTCTCTCTTATTAAGGTTGCGAGTATTATAGCTTTTCTTGGACTTGGTGCATTTATTATCTTTGGTATCGCACCTAATTTTAATGCAGTAGGTACTGCTAATTTAATCGGTGAGGGTGGCTTTTTACCGAATGGTTTTGGAGCTGTCCTGATGGGGGTAGTCATTGTTATTTTCTCCTTTATGGGCACAGAAATTGTGGCCATTGCGGCAGGGGAATCTGACGAACCGTTAGCAGCAGTGACAAAAGCTACGAATTCAATTACTTGGCGTATTTTGATTTTCTACGTGGGATCGATAACGGTAGTTGTCACATTATTACCTTGGCATTCCTCGGATATTTTAACTAGTCCCTATGTCGCAGTGTTGGATTACATCGGAATACCCGCAGCTGCACAAATCATGAATTTTGTTGTTTTAACAGCGGTTTTATCGTGCTTAAACTCTGCGCTTTACGCTACATCTCGAATGGTATTTTCTTTAGCGGAAAAGGGGGAGGCCCCAAAGGAATTTTTGAAATTAAATAAAAAGGGTTCACCTGTTAATGCTATTTTAACAGCGACATTCTTCTCTTATATTGCCGTTATTATGAACTATGTTTCACCAGATAAAGTGTTTATGTTTTTACTTAGTTCATGTAGTGCAATTACATTGATTCTTTACTTAATCATTGCATTTTCACAATTAAAAATGCGCCGGAAAATAGAGAAAGAGAACCCCGAGCTATTAAAAGTGAAAATGTGGTTATTCCCATATTTAACGTATTTCACAATCTTGGTTATAACAGCATTACTGATCGCCATGTTCTTTATTGAATCGATGCGTTCACAAATCTTATTTACATGCATCGTAGTGGCAGTAGTGATGATTTTCTATTTAGTTACACAAAAGAAAAAGTCGCCTAACCCGGTAGATGAAGCTAGCTCTATTTTCCAAAAGGAAGAGTTGGATTTTGAATAACTATAAACGAGGAGTGGGGAAATTATGACAGTTCAGCAAAAAATGAAAACATTATCACATTTTATTAATGGTGTTGAAACAGCTGGTACTAGTGGTCGTTACGCAGACGTGTATAATCCAACAACAGGAGAGATCATTGCGCAAGTTCCGTTAGCAACTAAAGATGAAGTGAAGCAGGCTATCCAGCTAGCAGAGGCAGCATTTCCTGCATGGAAAAAGACATCGATTGGCAAACGGGTTGAGGTTTTACATCGTTTCCGTCAGTTATTAGTAGAAAGACAGGATGAGCTCATCGAAGTCATTTGTGAGGAAAGTGGGAAAACAAAAGAAGATGCAAAGGGCGAAATTGTTCGTGGCATTGAATCCGTAGATATGGCAATCAGTGCCCCGCAAATGCTGAAGGGAGAATACTCGGTGAATGTAGGCGGCAATATTAATGCCTTCTCTGCAAAAGCCCCACTTGGAGTTGTTGCTACAATTGCTCCATTTAATTTCCCTGTTATGGTGCCGCTAGCGATTACGAGTATGGCAGTTGCAGTAGGAAATGCAGTGATTTTAAAGCCATCTGAGCGTGTGCCAATCTCGGCATTATATTTAAGTAAGTTATGGAAAGAGGCAGGACTGCCAGATGGCATTTGGACAGTTGTTAATGGTGATAAAGAAGCGGTTAATGAACTGCTTGAAAATAAAGAGATACAAGCAATTTCATTTGTTGGATCTACACCTGTTGCGGAATATATTTATCAAACAGGGACGAAGCACAATAAACGTGTCGCTGCATTTGGTGGCGGAAAGAACTTTATGATTGTCATGCCTGATGCAAACCTAGAGCAAACAGCTAATGCCTTTCTAGGTGCAGCATTTGGAGCGGCGTCTCAGCGTTGTATGGCTATTTCTGGAGCAATCGTCGTTGGGAAAGATACGGAGCAACGCTTTACAGAAATATTAAAGGATAAAATCTTGAAATTAAAGGTTGGTCCATATACAGATGGCGATGTAGATTTTGGCCCAGTTATTACGCAACAATCAAAAGATACGATTCTTCGATATATCGATGGTGCTGTTGAAGAAGGGGCTAATCTTGTAACGGATGGCCGAAACCCGAAAATATGCGAAACGTCTAAAGGCTTTTACCTTGGACCGACATTGTTAAATAACGTAACTCCACAAATGACTATTTTTAAAGAGGAAGTTTTTGGTCCTGCGCGTATTGTTGTAGGTGTCGAATCCTTACAAGAAGCTATTGATTTAATTAATGACCACGAACTCGGGAATGGTGTCACGATGTTTACGAGCAGCGGTTCGGCGGCGCGTAAATTCCAGGAAGAAATTGAAGTAGGAATGGTAGGCGTTAATGTTCCGATTCCGATTCCAGTTGGCTATCACAATTTTGGCGGATGGAAGCGCTCTAAGTTTGGTGAAGGGCATATGTTTGGGCCGGACCAAGCACGATTCTTTACGAAAGCGAAAACAATTTCTGAACGCTGGCCGGATGAAACAGAGGATACGACAAGTTCATTTGCGTTTCCAAGCAATAACGATGTGACTAAGTGAAAATAACATAAAGGGGTGTATAGATATGGTTCAAGTAAATCTTAAAAGTGATATTTTAAAGAAAGATGAACAATATGTATGGCATTCAATGAAACCTTACAATCCACAAGCAACATATGTAGTTGAAAAATCAAATGGTGCGAGGATCGTTGATACAGATGGCGTTGAATACATCGATGCAATGGCAGGATTATGGTGTGTAAATGTAGGCTATGGACGCAAGGAATTAGCAGATGTTGCCCATGAGCAAATGATGAAAAACGCCTATGCTCCTTTATCGCAGGGACATTTACCAGCAGTTGAACTGGCTGAAAAAATCAATGAAATGCTTGGTGGAGATTATGTTATTTTCTTCTCCAATAGTGGGTCAGAGGCTAATGAAACTGCGTTTAAAATTGCACGTCAGTATCATCAACAAAAAGGAGAAAGCTCTCGCTATAAAATCGTTTCTCGCTACCGTGCCTATCACGGGAATTCTTTCGGAGCTTTGGCTGCGACAGGGCAAGCGGAACGCAAATATAAATATGAACCATTATCTCCTGGCTTTATTCATGTAGCGCCACCTGATCAATATCGAGAACATGAAAGTGATACACTTGCTCCAACAGATTTAGCAAGCGTAAAGGCTGTCGATAAAACGATGACGTGGGAGCTAAGTGAAACAGTAGCCGCGATGATTTTAGAGCCAATTATTACAGGTGGGGGCGTCATTATGCCTCCGGAGAACTACTTAAAGGGCATTGAGGAAGTATGTAAAAAACATGGAGCATTAATGATTGTAGACGAAGTAATTTGTGGCTTCGGTCGAACAGGTAAGCCATTTGGATTCATGAACTACGGCGTAAAACCAGATATTATTACGATGGCCAAAGGGATTACAAGTGCCTATTTACCATTATCAGCTACAGCGGTAAAACGAGAAATTTATGAGGCATTCACTGGCTCTGATGCATACGGCTATTTCCGCCATGTTAATACATTTGGTGGATCACCAGTCGCATGTGCGGTTGCATTAAAAAATATTGAGATTCTTGAGCAAGAAGCATTATTTGAAAGATCTACTGAAGTTGGAGCTACTACCCTCCAAACACTTCAGCAAGCATTAGGTAATCACCCGAAAGTTGGGGATGTTCGAGGCAAAGGCTTATTAATGGGCATCGAGTTAGTGTCAGATAAAACGTCGAAGGAGCCTTTACCAGTAGATAAAGTAAATGCTGTTATTGCCGCATGTAAGGCGCAGGGGGTTATTATAGGTAAAAATGGCGCAACTGTTGCAGGCTTTAATAACGTATTAACATTATCTCCACCACTTAATATTGTACAAGAGGATCTTGATACAATCATAAAAGTTGTGATTGATAGTATTCATAAAGTGCAGGCATAATATAAAATCTAAAAGTAAAGCTGTCTCTAAAGTCGTAAAATACTTTTGAGACAGCTTTTTGATTGTCTTATAGCATAAGAAAGGCAAGGCGCAGTAGGAGTATGAACAAAGCTCCCCCTGTTAGGAATAGCAATAATAAGATTCTCCTTTTTATAGTGTTGTTCATACCCGTCACCTTACTCTTTTGTAGTTTTAAACATGTAGCCACTATAAGAATTGTAGATAATCAACACAATGCCCATTAACATGAAATTGGAGATGAGTGAACTTCCGCCGTAGCTTAAAAATGGTAATGTCATCCCTGTTACAGGTAAAAGTCCAATGGTCATACCGATATTTTGTGTAATTTGGAAGGCTAATAAACTAGAAATACCAGCTCCCATCAACGTCATAAATGGGTCCTTTGCTTGTACTGTAATAAGAACAATGCGGTAAATAACGAAGAATAAAAGAGCAATGACAAATGCCCCGCCGATGAACCCGAGCTCTTCAGCAATGTTTGCGAAAATGAAATCTGTATGCTTTTCCACGACATAGACATTATTGTTCATGTAACCTTTTCCGGTAAACTGCCCTGTACCAATTGCTGAAAATCCCTGCCTCGTTTGAAAAGATGAGTCCGGATATTCATTTGGCTGCAACCATCCATTAATTCGAGAAACCTGATGCCCTGACATTTTATTTAAAATTTTGTCTGTAAAAAATTCATTAAATTTTACATATAGAATAGCCACAACGCTGAGAATTGATACTGGAATGACTGTAAAGATTATTAGCAATTTTTTTTGTATACCTGAAAAGAAAATCATCGGTACAATCATCGACATATAAAGCATGACCATGCCCGTATCAGGTTGCTTGTAAACAGCAAGCATAGGGGGAAGAGTGATAATAGCAATGATGAAGAGTAGTCGCATATCCGTTAAAAAAGTAGGGCGCACAAATTTTTCTCGATGTGCCACAATAACCTTACTAACAACGATTAAAAGCGCGAACTTTAAAAACTCTGACGGCTGAAATGATCCTAACATTGGAATTTGGTACCAACGCTTCGCCTCATTGACAGTCCGGGCTATACTTTCGGGTGCAATGAATAAAGCAAATGTTAATAAGACCATCGCCCAATAAAATGGCCATCCTATTTTTTTAAGCTGCTCAATATCAAGTGTTGCTACTCCATACATAACTAAAAATCCGATTAGGTAATAAAAAAGCTGCTTTGTAATAAACGAGCTTGTATACTGCTCAAACACTGTGCTACTGGAATGAACGAAGAGACAACTAATGATACCGAGCAATGACAAGCTAATGACTAAAGTTTTATCTAATTTATTAAACTGTAACATTCAAACACCTCCTTTGATCAATGGTGTAATAGTTGCTGTGCTACTAAAAACACTTAGCAAAATGAAGATAAACTTAAACCATACTATTAATAGACAACGATAGGAAATGAAGAAGGTTGCGAAATAAATGATTATTATGATTATTGGAAATTATAAATCGTTTTTACTATTTTGTTAATTTTACATTTGATGCTATATGAGTGAATTCGTAGGATTACCAAGATGACGTTTGGTTGATTTATGTACGGAAGCAAAGCTGTGGGAGGTTGCGAGGGAAGTAAAGCTCTTCAACATAATGTGGAGGCAATTTCTTAATCGTATCGGCATGTTCTTGCAGGTATTTGATGAGGACTAATATCATAACACCCTGAGGTGGATATGGGATAAATTTCACAACTCTTCGCGAAATCTTTACAAAAACAAAACACTAGCTTTATATCTTCATACTATTATTATTGGTAAGAGTTGGAGAAGGAGCCGAAGATGATGCGTTTTTTTCGATACATAATGGTGAAGGACAAGCTACTTGTACTGATGATTGTTTGTGTACTATCGAATGTATTGCTAGGTATTTTTAGTGTTGATTATTTACGGAAAATGTCATGGCATGCAAGTGAAAGCTATACAGAGGGACTTGTGCCGATCGGATGGTTAAATGAACTAGAGGAGTCACAACGACAATTAGATTATTTAGTGAGTTCAGCTGGGGTTTATCGAGAAATGTCTGGCATTTTAAAAAATGCTGAGCAGCCTTTAAATCATTTAGAAAGTCTAGAAATCGATAAAAAGATGAACCATCAGATGAAGAAATTGAAGACCTTGCTAGCACAGCAAGTGGACTTGATTGATCGCTATAAGCAATTGGGTCGCAATGAACAACAATCATTTTATGCGCAATCGTATTTGCCTGTAAGCCAGCAAAGTCATTCATTATTAGAAGATATTCAAAGCTATTTGGTTCAGAGGGCTACGGAACAGCAACAGACATATCTGAAAGATGTACAATTTGGTTATTGGCTATTAGGTGGAGTATGTTTATTTGTTGTTTTGCTAGTCATCTGTATAGGGTTTATAGCAACAAAAGCTGTGAATATACCAACGCGTCAATTGAAGTCATTATTAAAGCGTGCAGAGCAGGGTGACTTCACCGCGAATGCCAGTTATGTGGCACAGGATGAGCTTGGCGAAGTCGTATTGTCTTACAATCAAATGGTCACAGAGGTGAAAAGACTACTTCACACAGTATCAAATAGTGCACATGAGGTTGAAGAAATGACTGGGAAACTGCAGGAATCATCCGAGCAATCGTCTAACACGACACGTAAAATTGCAAAGGATGTGCAGTCCATTTCAAATTCAACTGCTGCTTCTACTGAGAAATTAGCTTCCAATACAGCGTCGCTAGAGGAAGTGCTAAATGGTGTGCAAGTGATTTTAGAAAAGGTACAGGTTGTTGAAAACTTTGCTCATAAAACTGCACGGGATGCAGAAAGCGGTACGGAAATTGTACAGGCAAATTTAACACAAATACAGGCTATTAAACGGGCAGTTGAAAAATCGAATACTGCCATTTTTAATCTTGTAGAAAGAGCAGCTACAATCGATCAAATGGTTGAGGTAATTGAAAAAATTACAGCGCAAACAAACCTCCTAGCCTTAAATGCATCTATTGAAGCTGCTAGAGCAGGGGAGCACGGTAAAGGATTTGCTGTTGTGGCCAATGAAGTACGAAAGCTTGCAGAGCAGACAGTCCACTCAACAAAAACGATTACGTCCATCGTACAAAACATTCATTTAGATTCTAGCTATGCTGTGCAAATGATGGATGGAGTGTTAGTCGCAACTGAAAAGGGCGTACAGGTTACCGGGGATACAGCGACAAGCTTTGATCAAATTTTAGAAAAAGTACATACAATGAAGCCGTATATAGTGGAAGTATCTGCAACCGTTCAAGAAATTGCTAACCATACGAAAAAAGTTAGTGATGATGCGGCGATGTTAACATCATTTTCGGATACAAATGCAGCATCAACTAAACATGTAGCTACTTTAACTGCTGATCAGTTAACCGCGCAGCAGCAATTCCATGATTATATTAAAGAGCTACATAAGGTATCGAAAGTTTTACAAATAGCCGTAAAGCGTTTCTCAATTTAATAAGAACAAAGGACCTTTCTTTGAATTGAAGTGACCCCTAAAAGTTAGACACGGTTATTTCATTAGGCAGCTTGAGTAAAATGAGTTCGGTATTGAACCGG
>NZ_JBYTDL010000035.1:0-38485 GCF_058791335.1 Lysinibacillus sp. EB271-A1-10B | reverse complement strand
TAAAGTATAAAGAAATCGGGGTTCATCTGGGTTAAGGTGCTGAAAGATTACAGCACCCCAACATTTGACTTAGAACCCTTTCTGCTAGTGTCCAAACACCCGCTGAAATTTTTGTACTCAGACTAAGAACGCCACGTCCTGTGGCAAAGACTGAGTGACCAACATCGTATTGGCCCAAAGCCCCAGCGGATGTCACGGAATCGGAGAGGAGTTCAGAGGATTTTAGGCTAAATGACCTGCATGGTGTTGTTGTTGCCGTTTCGCTTTCGCACAGTCCAAAACCAGTTGCTGCTGCTTCGCTATCACTGCGCTTTCGCAAAAAAACTCTGCAGGCCTAAGCACAAAGCCGATTCCGTACGCAATTATGCTGAGGCATAATTGATAATCATACAACTGCTACAAGTAGATTTTGCAGGAAGTGTTAGAAAAATAAAGCACGAGAGAAAAGGTTATCAATATTTAGAAATAACAAAAAATAAATTTTTGATCCATATTATATGTATAGTAAGTTTTGGATAGAAAATTTTACTATAGGGTGGGTTATTATGAAAAATCATCGAAAAAGAAGAGGCCTTTCTGTGCGAGCCCGATTAATATGGGCGTTTGCTTTGACACTTTTAATTCCCAGCATTGCTATTGGTTCGTTTTCGTATTTGAAGTCTTCTGATCAATATCATAAGGAATTAAGTGAAAGTTCACGCGAAAATGTAGATTTATTAAATACACTCATCTCAAATGAGATATCACCTATTCAAAGTGATGTGGAATATTTAGCTGCTTCTTTTAATAAGAATGTGCAAGATGCAGATGCTTTGAAGGAAATGGAAAAATATAATGCTTTACATAGCAACGTCTCTGTTGTCAATTTGGCAATTGAGGGGCATAAATTTATGCGTGAACCACAAGCTGAATCTTCAACGGATTATGATCCATTTACACGACCATGGTACTTAACGGCTATTGAATCACCTGGCAAAAACGTTATGATTGATCCATATAAATCAACGATTACAGGTGAATTAATATTAGCAGTATCAGCTGGTTTACAGGATCGTTCAGGGGTTATTTCTATTGGTCTAAATTTAGACGGAATTTCCGAGCTAGTGAAATCAGTGGAAATTGGTGATAATGGCTATGCTACATTAGTAAATGCCAATAATCTTATTATTGCTGATCCACAGTTAGAGGTAGGATCGGAACTCAAAAAGTCATATATAGAAAAGATGCAAGGAAAAGAAGATGGTAGTTTTACCATTAAGGAAGATGGAAAAGAGTATCAAGTATTTTTCACTACCAATAAACTTACAGGTTGGAAAATCGTTGGTACTATGGATTTAGCAGATGTAGCAACTGTCACAAAACCAATTTTAACAAACACTATGACAGTCATTGTTATTGCTCTTATCATGTTTGGAATCATTGGTACCTTCATTATAAGATCAATCATTCAGCCATTACAAAAGTTGTCAACAGTAGCTGAGCAGGTAGGAGACGGTGATTTACGCAATTTAATTGAAATTAAAAGAGAAGATGAGATAGGTAAATTGGCGGATATATTCAATAAAATGATCTTATCTTTGCGTGGTGTAGTTGGTAACATTGGTGAGGAATCAAATCAGTTAGCTGCATCATCGGAGGAACTTACAGCAAGTACATCAGAAAATAAACGAGCGACATCACAAATTGTTGATTCCATTCAAACATTTGCTGAAACGGTTGATGTGCAAGCAGAAACAATTAATGATAGCACTAACGCTGTACTTGAAATGTCTTCATCGATTCAACAAATTGCAGTAAAGGCTGATACTGTTAATGAGATGTCGAATAAAGCAATGGAAGCTGTTATGATAGGAGACAAAACTATTCAAACAGCAATTGGCCAAATGGAAATGATTCAAAGTACTGTTCAGGAACTGGAAAGTACGGTACAAACATTAAGCGATCGTTCAAATGAAATCGGACGTATTGTAGAGGCAATTACGCAAATTGCTGATCAAACAAATCTTTTAGCTTTAAATGCTGCAATTGAAGCTGCTCGTGCTGGTGAGCATGGAAAAGGTTTTGCAGTTGTTGCTGATGAGGTACGAAAGCTTGCAGAGCAATCCGCACAATCAACAATGCAAATAAAAGATATCATTGGTTATATTCAAACCGATACAAAACTAGCAGTTGAATCAATGACTGCTGGCTCAGCTGAAGTCGTAAAGGGAATTGAAGTAACAAATATGGCAGGAAAGTCATTCAAAGAAATTAATAATAATGTACAAAGCGTAACCTATGAAATAGGAGAAATTTCAGAGACAGCAAAAGTTATTTCTGAACACTCCAATCAAGTGGCAATCGGAATTGAAAGTGTGCTTCAGCAAACAAATGAAAATACAGCAAATGCACAAAATATATCTGCCGCAACAGAGGAACAGCTTGCTTCTATGGAAGAAATCGCTGCATCGGCCGAAGCCCTTGCTAAAATGTCTGAAAATCTACAACAAACAATTAAACAGTTTAAATATTAAGGCTAAACAAAAATCCAGAAATAATTTTTTTTGTGAGCTGTCTCGTAATGAGGCAGCTTATTTAGTTGGAAGACCGTCAGGCGAACGTATTAATATTTTATGAGTAAGTAGCCACTGTGTACTTTTTGGATATTTTGCGTTTTTAATAATATTTTGAAATTACAAAAAATAAATCTTAAGTATTTATTATGTGTATAGTAGAAATTGGATAGAAAAAAATAGTAAGAGGAGATAATGATTTTGAAAGAGTATCGAAAAAGAAAAAGCTTATCTGTGCGTGCTCGGTTAATCTGGGCTATTACAATGACACTCTTAATTCCGAGTATTGCAATTGGTACGTTCTCATATTTGAAATCAGATAATTTATATTATAACGAATTAAGTAATAAATCTCTTGAGAATGTCGATTTAATAAATACTTTAGTAACAAAAGAAATTTCCCCAATCATAAGTGATGCAGAATATTTGGCTGCTTATTTTAATAAGGATTGGGAAGATGCAGCTGCATTAAAGGAATTAGATAAATACAATGCTTTACATAATAGTGTTTCAGTAGTCGCTTTAACTCTAGAAGGCCATGATTTTTTACGAAATCCATATCATGAAATGCCTTCTGATTATAATCCATTTTTGCGTCCTTGGTATATAAAGGCTATAGAGTCGCCAGGTAAAGGCGTCGTGATGGACCCCTATAAATCAAATATTTCAGGCGATTTAACTTTAACTGTAGCGGCAGGATTGCGTGACAAATCCGGGGTTGTTTCCATAGATTTGAAACTTGGCGAAATTTCAGAGCTCATAGATGCTGTAGAGATTGGGAAAAGTGGCTATGCCTCATTAGTGAATGCCAATAATCTTACGATAGCAGATCCGAATGTTGAAGTAGGAACTAAGCTGAAAGATTCATACATAGAAAAGATGCAAGGAAAAGAAGAAGGTAGCTTTACAATTCAGGAAGATGGCGTGGAGCATCAAGTATTTTTCACTACTAATAAACTAACAGGATGGAAAATTATCGGTGTTATGGATGTAGCGGATGTTACAGCTGTCACAGCGCCAATTTTAAAATCGACTATAGCAGTCATTGCTACTGCTTTAATTATTTGTGGGATCATTGGTGGTATGATCATTGCCTCAATCATTCGTCCACTAAAAGAACTATCGACAGTTGCTGAACAAGTAGGAGAAGGCGATTTACGTAACTTTATCGACATAAGAAGAAATGATGAAATCGGTAAATTAGCTACTATTTTTAATAAAATGATTTCTTCGTTACGTGAAGTAGTTGGTAATATTGGTGAGGAATCAAATTTATTGGCCAATTCTTCAGAGGAGCTGACTGCAAGTACTGCAGAGAATAAGCGAGCAACATCACAAATTGTTGATTCCATTCAAACACTTGCTGAGACGATTGATATGCAGGCAGAGACTGTTAGTGAAGGTAATAGTGCTGTACTGGAAATGTCATCATCTATTCAGCAAATTTCTGCAAAAGCAGGTGCAGTAAGTGATATGTCTAATAAAGCTATGGACGCTGTTATGATCGGTGATGAAACTATTCAAACAGCTGTTCAACAAATGACCATGATTCAAAATACTGTACAAGCACTAGAAAATACAGTGCAAACATTAGACAAGCGTTCTCACGAAATTGAGCACATTGTTGAGGCTATAACCCAAATTGCTGATCAAACGAACCTATTAGCTTTAAACGCAGCAATTGAAGCCGCACGTGCGGGTGAACAAGGAAAAGGCTTCGCGGTCGTAGCTGAAGAGGTACGAAAGCTAGCGGAACAATCTGCACAATCCACGCTGCAAATTAAGGGTATTATTTCACAGATTCAAGAAGATACAAATCTAGCAGTTGAATCAATGGCTGCTGGTTCAGCTGAGGTCGTTAAGGGGATTGATATAACAAACATGGCAGGAAAGTCATTTGAAGAGATTCGTACGAATGTACAAAGTGTAACCTCTGAAATAGGACATATTTCAGAAGCATCTAAAGTTATCTCTCAACACGCCAATCAAGTGACGATAGGGATTGAAAGTGTGCTTGAACAAACGAATGAAACTACAGCAAGTGCCCAAAATATTTCCGCTGCAACTGAGGAGCAACTTGCCTCTATGGAAGAAATCGCAGTATCAGCCGCTACTCTTGCTAAAATGTCTGAAAATCTTCAACAGACGATTCAACAATTCAAATATTAAGTTGAAACGAAAACTTTTTGATAAGTTTTTAATATAAAAAATTTCGCTAACTCCAGTAGAAAGCAAGTTGTATAAAACTTGTCATCTGCGGGAGTATAGCGAAATTTTTTGTCTATAAGTCCAATTTATTTCATCTTTTTAGCTTTCTCGGTATTCGCAAAATGCCATTTCGTAATGCAACGTAAAAATTCCTCACCTTGTTTTCGCCAAATGCGAGCTGCTAAGGCATCTACTTTTGCTGAAGCCCCCTTCAACAACTCTATCCCGGCAATCTCACTCAGTCGGTCCATTTCTTTTAAAAACGCCGCACGAGCTAATATCGATGCAGTTGCTACTGAAACATGTAATTGCTCGGCCTTCGTAGAAAATAGCACATCATCTCGAACAATATCTCGTTCATTTTTTAAATAATTGTAATACACGCCACGTTCCGCAAACTGATCTATCAAGATCTGTTCTGGTTTTTCGGGAGCCATTTTTGACAGTGTATTTTTAAGTGCCTTATTATGCATCATAGCTTTCATTTTACCTTGTGAGTAGCCTCGTGACTGTAATTCGTTGTATTTTTCATTGCGTAGTACAAGTACACTATGGACGCAAGCTGCACGTAAATCGGGTGCTATTTTACGCATGTAATCATCTGTTAGCATTTTGGAGTCTTTGACACCAAGTTCGTTAATAAGCGCAATTTTTGATGAAGGGACATATACGGCTGCAACTGTAATTGGACCAAAGTAATCGCCAGTACCTGTTTCATCTGAGCCTAGCACCGACATCGTAGCAAAACCTTCTGGCAGGGTGTCACCCTTTGCTCCAATCGATGATGTTTTCTGTGTGTTTGTTACTTCTACGCTTCCCCAGCGTGCAGCTTCTCGCTCAGCGCCTCCCCCTTGGAACATTAATTTTCCTGATTTGTACATCGTAATGGCTGTATCAGGGAGCTTTGCAGCAAAGATTACCCCTGGTGCTTTACGTTCTACAAAATGGTTTGCGTAGTAGGACATCACCTCTTTTTGTATATTTGTTGATATTGAAAGTACAATATTTGACATTTCCTCGTTCCTTTCTGTCCTCGTTGTTCACAATTTTATACCTTTCATGGTATGATAATAAATAGCTTTTTTGTGTAAGTTGCTCACAATCGGAAAAATCGTGAGCACAAAAATTAAAAAGGGGGGTGCGACTATGGGAAATCAAGAAAAGAATAAAATTTCTGTGGAAATATACGGTCATACTTATAAAATGGTCGGCTCTGAATCCATTGGACATATGCGACTTGTCGCTTCTATTGTTGATGACCGTATGCGCGAAATGAATGTACATAATCCCTCTCTTGATAGCACAAAGCTTGCCGTTCTTACAGCAGTAAATACCGTTCACGATTATTTACTATTAAAAGAACGAATGGAGCAACTAGAAGAAGAAGTGAAAAAATTAAAGGGTTGAAGTGAATGTTAGATCTAATCATATTAGCGGTACTATTAGCCGGGCTCATCGTTGGAGCAAAACGTGGTTTCATTGTACAGATGATGCATATCGTTAGCTTTATAGTTGCCCTAATTGTTGCGTATATCTATTATAAACCATTAGCACAAAAAATGGTGTTTTGGGTCCCGTATCCAGGGGTAACGGATTCAGGTAGTCTTGGAGTAGTCATTGATAGCCTGGATATAGACCGTACTTTTTACCGTGTCATTGCGTTTGCTGTTATATTCTTTGCGGTGAAAATTACAATGCAAATTGTGGCATCGATTTTTGATTTTATAGCGTATTTACCTGTATTAGGTACAGTGAATCGTTGGCTTGGAGCATTGTTAGGCATGATTGAAAACTATTTAATTATGTTTATCTTGCTTTACATTCTTGCTTTATTACCAGTTGATTCTATCCAAAGTTTAATGTCGAAGTCGTTGTTAAGTGGTCTCATTTTGGAGCATACCCCAATTATTACGAGCATGTTCCAAAACTGGTGGTATATTTATATGCAATAGCAAACTGTGCACTTCTCTCGGTTTTGAGGGAAGTGTTTTTACGATAGGAGGAATTCCCAATGAACAAAAAAACAATTATTCGCACATTAGAAAAGATTGCATTGTATATGGAATTACAAGGGGAAAATCCATTCAAAGTGTCGGCCTTTCGAAAAGCTGCTGCTGCACTCGAGGGAGACGAGCGCTCATTGAGTGAGATGGAGGATGTAACAAAGCTTAAAGGTATAGGTAAAGGTACAGCTGCTGTTATTGAGGATTTAATAACAAATGGTGAATCGAGCTTATTAAAAGAATTAGAGGACATTGTACCAAAAGGATTGCTGCCGTTATTAAAACTTCCAGGCTTAGGTGGTAAAAAAATAGCTAAGCTTCATCAAGAGTTAGGAATTGATTCTGCCGAAAGTTTAAAGGCAGCTTGTGAAGCTTGTAAAGTTCGTGAGCTAGCAGGCTTTGCGGAAAAAACTGAAGAAAAAATTTTAAAAGAACTTGCAAATTTATCGAATCGATCAGAACGTTTGCCGATTTGGCAGCTTGAGCCTGTTGTTTTACAAATTGAAGCGCTTCTAGGTAGTATGGAAGCAGTTGAGCGTTTTTCTGTTGCTGGAAGCTTCCGCCGTGCAGCAGAAACAAGTAAAGATATTGATTTTATTGTTGTAACGGAAGCAGTTGAGGCTGTACGTGAAAAGCTACTGAATGAGCTTTCTGTACAAGAAGTAGTAGCTGCTGGCGATACGAAGATTTCAGTTATTTTAGATTTAGAAGAGCCTGTAAGTGTAGATTTTCGATTAGTGAGAGATGTTGAATATGCAACGGCCTTACATCATTTCACAGGCTCAAAAGATCACAATGTCCGCATGCGTCAGATTGCAAAAGCCCGTGGTGAAAAGATTAGTGAATACGGTGTGGAACAAGCGGATGGCACTGTTTTAACGTTTAAGGATGAAGCGGAATTTTTTGCGCATTTTGATTTACCATTTATCCCACCTAGCTTGCGTACAGGAACAACGGAATTCGATAAAACGGATGACATTCAACATCTTGTGAAATTAGAAGATATTAAAGCAGATTTACATATGCATACGACGTGGTCTGATGGTGCATACTCTGTAGCGGAAATGGGCGAGGCATTAATAGCACGTGACTATCAATATAGCGTTATTACTGACCATTCACAATTTTTAAAAGTAGCAAATGGTTTAACGCCAGAGCGTTTAACAAAGCAACGTGTTGAAATTGAGGCATTTAATGAGGCACATCCAGATTTCCATTTATATGCGGGGACAGAAATGGACATTTTGCCAGATGGTTCACTCGATTTTGAAGATGATGTGCTGAGAGAGTTAGACTTCGTCATTGCCTCTATTCACTCTAGCTTTACACAATCGCAGGACAAAATTATGGCACGCTTACTGACAGCAATGCAAAATCCGTATGTTCATATGATTGCACATCCAACTGGCCGCATTATTGAGGATCGTACTGGCTATAATCCTGATATGGAGCAATTAATTGCTTGGGCGAAGGAATATGGTAAAATTTTAGAGTTAAATGCGAATCCATATCGTCTTGATTTATGTGTTGAGCATTTAGAAATGGCTTTAACAGCTGGCGTACCCGTAGCAATCAATACGGATGCCCACGATATTGCTCACTTACGCTTTATGGATATCGGGGTACGCTACGCAAACAGAGCATGGTTGAAAAAGGATATGATTGTGAACACATGGACGCGAGAACAATTTGAAGCGTTTATTCGACGAAATAAATAGGTTGAGGAGGTGTTCTCAGTGATTGCAGAACGCGCATTGAAAACACTAGAATATGATAAAGTACGTCAGCAAGTGGCTACATACTGTACTTCTTCAATCGGTAAATCTGCCGTTGATGAACTTGTACCACAGACAGACTATGAAAAGGTGGTTCAATTATTAGAAGAAATGGACGAAGGACTATCCATTTTACGTGTTAAAGGCAATGTACCAATGGGTGGGATTTTTGATGTACGACCAGCTGCAAGGCGTGCACAAATCGGGGGCATGCTTTCAGCGGTAGAATTAATGGAAGTATCAAGTACGATTCGAGCAAGTAGAATTCTTCGTAATTTTATTGAAGATATAGAATCAGAAGAAGTGATTAATATTCCTCATTTCATCGCCAAAAAGGAAGCAATGCCTGTTTTGACGGGCTTGCAGCATGAAATCAATAACTGTATTGATGAAAACGGCTCAGTGCTAGACTATGCAAGCCAAACGTTGCGATCGATTCGCCAATCTTTGCGCGCTGAGGAAGCTAAAGTACGATCTAAGCTAGAAAGCCTTACACGCGGGAGCAATGCTTCAAAAATGCTCTCAGATACACTTGTAACGATTCGAAATGATCGCTTCGTTATCCCTGTTAAGCAAGAATACCGTCATCATTATGGTGGAATTGTGCATGATCAATCATCTTCTGGTCAAACATTATTTATCGAGCCAGATTCGGTTGTTCAAGCGAATAATGAAATTCATCGCTTAAAAATGAAAGAGCAAGCTGAAGTTGAACGCATTTTACTTACATTAAGTGCGATGGTAGAGGAAGTAGCTCCAGATCTATTTAACTTAGTAAAAGTACTAGGCGAGATTGACGTCATTTTAGCTAAAGGTAAGTACGGTCAAGCGAACAAATGTACAATGCCTAAAATGAATAACGATGGCTACATTCGACTTGTGCGTGCACGTCATCCGCTATTACCGATTGAAACGGCCGTTGCTAACGATATTGAATTCGGGAAAGATATAACGGCAATTGTCATTACAGGACCAAACACTGGTGGTAAAACTGTCACGTTAAAAACAGTTGGATTGTGTACATTAATGGCACAGGCTGGCTTACCAGTGCCTGCACTTGATGGTTCAGAGCTTGCTGTTTTCAAACAGCTTTTCGCGGATATTGGAGATGAACAGTCAATTGAGCAATCACTGTCAACATTCTCTTCCCATATGGTCAACATAGTAGATATCTTACAAAAATTTGATGACGAATCACTCGTACTATTTGATGAATTAGGTGCCGGTACAGATCCTCAGGAAGGGGCGGCTCTGGCCATCTCCATTTTAGATGAAGTACATGGTCGCGGTGCCCGCGTGATGGCAACGACGCACTATCCTGAGCTAAAAGCATACGGCTATAATCGTCCAGGAGTAGCAAATGCGAGTGTAGAGTTCGATATCGAGACATTGAGCCCAACATATCGTCTACTAATCGGAGTACCAGGCCGCTCTAATGCATTTGAAATTTCAAGTCGTCTAGGTTTACCTGAGTCGATTATAGACCGTGCGAAAAGCTTTACAGGTACAGATCGCCATGAGGTGGAGTCCATGATTGCTTCGCTTGAAGAAACTCGTCGCCAATCAGAAGATGATGCAGAACGCTCACATGAATTAATGATAGAATCTGAAGCCTTACGCAAAGAGCTACAAGGGAAACTACAAGCTTACGAAGACCGCAAAGAGGCACTCGATAAAAAAGCGAAAGAAAAAGCACGTAAAATTGTTGATGAAGCAAAGAGAGAAGCAGAATCAATTATTGCGGAGCTTCGAGAAATGCGCAAAAATGCAGACCAAGTTGTTAAGGAGCATGAACTCATCGAAGCTCGTAAACGATTGGAAGAAGTTACACCGCTTGAAAACAACAAAGTGTTGAAAAAAGCAGCACAAGTAAAGGCCCGTACACAAAACTTAGTTGTCGGGGACGAGGTAAAGGTGTTAAGCTATGGACAACGGGGAACATTGCTCGAAAGAGTATCGAATTCCGAATGGGTTGTCCAAATGGGCATTTTGAAAATGAAAATCGCAGATAGTGACCTAGAGTACATTAAACCAGAAAAAGAACCTGTGCAACGTATGGCTGGTGTAAAAAATCGCAGCAACCATGTAAAATTAGAATTAGATTTACGCGGCGAACGATATGAAGATGCCATTTTACGTACAGAAAAATATATTGATGATGCCTTGCTTGCTAACTATGGGCGTGTATCAATTATTCATGGTGTCGGTACAGGTGCACTACGTCAAGGAATTCAAAGCTATTTGAAAAAGCATAAGCGTGTAAAATCCTTCCGTTTTGGTGAAGCCGGCGAGGGGGGCTTAGGCGTCACAGTTGTGGAATTGAAATAAGCTGTAAAGGGGACGGAGAAAATGCTGAATTCTAGCTTTTGGCGATATCCAATTATCGAAACGGCAGGATATTTTAGTGTTGTCGTATTGTGTTTAGTCGTCTCGATGGCATTGTTCGAAGTCGTTACGAAATATAAAAATTGGGAAGAAATTAAAAAAGGTAATATCGCTGTGGCACTCGCAACAGGTGGGAAAATACTAGGAATCTGTAATATTTTTCGCTTTTCCATTGCGCGCCATAGCACTTTAAGTGAAATGATTGGCTGGGGCCTTTTTGGTTTTACATTACTAATTGTTGCATATTTCTTATTTGAATTTATGACACCACGTTTTAATGTCGATGAAGAAATCGCAAATGACAATCGCTCAGTCGGCTTCATTTCCTTTACCATTTCAGTCGGTCTATCGTTTGTTATTGGGGCAAGTATTGCATAGGAGTGTAATGACATGGAAAAATTAGCAAAAGTACTAATCGTTGTCTGCATCGCATTTTTGGCAGTCGGTGTCTATTATATGATGACCGTTTAAACAAAAAACGCATCCTTTTATGAGGATGCGTTTTTTATATTGATAGGGTGAAGAGAAGAACTGCTGCTCGGTTGTCTAGATACGGAAAGAAGAGCCGGGGCGACGGAAAGAAGTTGGGGTGACGGATAGAACAGCCAAAATCGTGGATAGAACAGTCAAAGTGACGGATAGAACCGTCAAAGCAACGGAAAGAAAAGCCACAGCGATAAGTACTTACTTCTAAATGTCTAGAGTAGCTTCGAAAACTGCTTAGATGAGTTAAGAACTGCACAGGTCCGGAGAGGAAGCGGTCAGTTGAGTGTGTCATCGCATTAATAAATAATACCCCCGAAAAAATCATAAGTTACATCAACCTCATATCAAACCATCGCAGAATACTACTAACATCTATTAAGTTTCCTTCATCTATCTAAAAAGTTAGCAATAAAAAATTATTTTTCGAATATAGAAATATGAACTCAGTCTTGAGTATAAAAAAAGTAAGAGTGAATGAGTATTCATAAAGCGCATTGATCCAAACCCCAAGAAATACAGTTATATAAATGTTGTTAAATGCATAATAATTAATCGTAAATGCATTTATTTTCTATTTTATGTTTGAAAGAGTATTTCTTTTTCATTATAATTAAAATAAGAGTTTACAAAGTTTGGAACAAAGGGGAGAGGACGTATGACAACAAAACCATGGCTATCAAATTATCCTGAAGAAGTACCATCGTCTTTAACGTTTGAGGAAATTCCTGTGCAAGAGTTTTTGACACGCGCCTATAAAAAGAATCCATCCAAAGTTGCGATTCATTTTATGGGAAAGGATTTGACGTATACTGAGTTATATGAGTCAGCGCTTAGGTTCGCAAACTATTTACAAGCCCTTGGGGTGGAAAAGGGAGATCGAGTAGCGATTATGCTACCAAACTCACCACAAAGTGTAATCGCTTACTACGGGGCAATGTATGCTGGAGCGATTGTCGTACAAACAAATCCACTTTATACTGAGCGTGAACTTCAATATCAAATGGCTGATTCAGGTGCGAAAGTAATTTTATTGATGGATATTTTGTATCCACGTGTTATGAAAATTATCAAAGAAACTGCGCTTGAAAATGTAATTGTCACAGCTATTAAAGATTATTTGCCATTTCCTAAAAATTTGGTCTATCCATATATTCAAAAAAAGCAGTACGGTTTTAGTGTCAAGGTTGAACATAGTGGTCAAAATCATTTATTCACAGAAATTATGCGCTCCGCTCCTATCAAAATGATTGATATTCCATTTGATTTTGAAGAGGACATTGCACTGCTTCAATATACAGGTGGAACGACTGGCTTTCCTAAGGGTGTGATGCTAACCCACAAAAACTTAATTGCTAATACAATGATGTGTGATACATGGATGTATAAATGTATACATGGAGAGGAAACCATTATGGGCATCCTACCATTCTTCCATGTCTATGGTATGACTACTGTTATGTTATTATCCGTTTTCACGCAAAATAGAATGGTGTTATTACCAAAGTTTGATGCAGAGACAGCGTTGAAAACGATAGATAAGCAAAAACCGACTCTTTTCCCAGGTGCACCGACCTTATATATTGGTCTATTAAATCACCCGGATATTGCAAAGTATGACTTATCGTCTATAAAAGCATGCTTAAGTGGTTCTGCTTCATTGCCAGTAGAGGTGCAAGAGAAATTTGAAGCGGCAACAGGGGGAAAGCTTGTAGAAGGATATGGGTTAACAGAAACTTCTCCTGTCACACATGCTACACCTATTTGGGGAAAGCGTGTCATGGGCTCAATTGGTTTACCTTGGCCAAATACGGATTCAGTAATTTTACGTACAGGGGATACAGAGGTGCTTCCAGTCGGTGAGGTAGGAGAAATAGCTGTAAAGGGACCACAGGTTATGAAAGGTTATTGGAATCGCCCTGAAGATACGGCAGCGTCGTTCGTAGATGGCTGGTTTTTAACAGGCGATTTAGGCTATATGGACGAGGGAGGCTATTTCTATGTAGTTGACCGTAAAAAAGATATCATTATCGCAGGTGGCTTTAATATTTACCCTCGTGAGGTAGAGGAAGTACTATATGAGCGAGAGGAAATCCAAGAGTGTGTCGTTGCGGGCATACCAGACCCGTATCGTGGAGAAACAGTAAAAGCTTATATTGTTTTAAAAGAAGGATATTCGATTACGGAAGACGAATTAAATAAATATTGCCGTCAAAACTTAGCCTCTTTCAAAGTTCCGCGCTATTATGAGTTTAGAGATGAGCTACCGAAAACGGCTGTTGGGAAAATTTTACGTCGCTCGTTAGTAGACGAAGAAAAAACAAAATTGGTGAATAAAGAAGCAAAATAAATACGTGGTAAAGTATTGACAAGCAAAGTTGTAAATTATAATATGAAAATATGAATGAATGACCATTCATATTTTCATATTTTTTTAGGTTAACACGTCACATCCTTCACAATACATCAGCATGAATGGGACGTGTGCAAGTTTTTTTAGGTGGTGATATAAAAGTGAAACGTGATAAGCCAAAGTATAAGCAAATTATTGATGCAGCTGTCATCGTTATTGCAGAAAATGGGTATCACCAAGCACAGGTATCGAAGATTGCTAAACAGGCAGGGGTGGCCGATGGAACAATCTATTTATATTTTAAAAATAAAGAAGATATATTAATTTCTGTCTTTAATGAAAAAATGGCTGTTTTTGTAGAGTCATTACAAGATATAATAGAAAATGGAAGTACGTCTAAGGACAAACTTTCACGAATGATCGCAAATCATTTTAATGTTCTAGCGACTGATCGATATCTAGCAACCGTCACACAATTGGAACTACGACAATCGAATAAAGATTTACGACTAAAGATTAATTCGGTGTTAAGAGAGTATTTAAAATTACTGGATCAAATTTTAATCGAAGGTATGCTATCAGGTGAGTTCAATCAAACGATGGATGTGCGCTTGGCGCGTCAAATGGTGTTTGGAACCATTGACGAAACCATTACGTCGTGGGTCATGAATGAATATCGATATGATTTGATAGAACAGGTTCCAAAAGTTCAGGCATTAATCTTGAACGGTATTAAAGCTTAAAAGGATGTGGAGAAATGGAATTTCTAAGTTGGAAAGCAGAGGATGGAGTAGCGATTATTACAATTGCACGCCCACCAGCAAACGCATTATCTCGCGGAATCATCGCCGAAGTAAATGCTGTGCTAGATGAAGTAGAAAATGATGACACTGTACGTGTCCTTGTACTTCATGGCGAAGGTCGTTTCTTCTCAGCAGGTGCAGATATTAAAGAGTTTACAGAGGTTGTTTCTGGTGATGAATTTTCAAAGCTAGCGAGCAATGGTCAACAAGTTTTTGAACGAGTTGAAACGTTCTCTAAACCTATTATTGCTGCAATTCATGGCGCTGCACTAGGCGGGGGACTTGAACTAGCGATGAGTTGTCATCTGCGCTTTGTGACAGAATCTGCGAAATTAGGACTACCTGAATTACAATTAGGTCTTATTCCAGGTTTTGGGGGTACACAACGTCTACCACGATATGTAGGAGTTGCAAAAGCTGCAGAAATGATGTTCACAAGTGAGCCGATTTCTGGTACAGAAGCTGTACAATGGGGTTTAGCAAATCGTGCATTTACAGATGAAGCATTATTAGAAGAAACGTTAAAGGTAGCAAAGAAAATTGCGAAGAAGAGTCCGGTTGCTTTAAAAGCAGCTATTCACACATTGCAATATGCAAAGCATGCTTCATTCTATGAAGGGATTGAGGCGGAAGCAAAATCCTTTGGTACAGTATTCGTTTCGGAAGATGCAAAAGAGGGAATTCAAGCATTTATTGCAAAACGCGAGCCTGTGTTTACTGGTAAATAATATTCCATCAGTGTCGATAGCGACTTGAAAGAGTGTTATCGACACTGAAAATATATAATATTTATAAGTTTACTTAGAAATAAAAATCGTTTCAGGGGGTATGGATATATGAATATTTTTGCATTAATTAAACGTACGTTTGATACAGAAGAAAAAATCGTTGTGTCGGGTGGTAAAATCCAAGAGGATGGCGCAGAATTCATCATCAATCCTTACGATGAATATGCCATTGAAGAAGCTATTCAAGTACGAGACGCTGCTGGCGGTAAAGTAACAGTTGTTTCAATTGGTGGCGAAGATGCAGAGAAGCAATTACGCACAGCTCTTGCAATGGGTGCTGATGAAGCGGTTCTGATTAATACAGAAGACGATTTAGATGAACTAGATCAAAATGCAGCTGCATATATTTTAGCTGAATATTTAAAAGATAAAGACGCTGATTTAATTTTATCAGGAAACGTTGCAATTGACGGAGGCTCTGGTCAAGTAGGACCCCGTGTTGCAGATTTACTAGGCATTAACTATGTTACAACAATTACAAAGCTTGAAATTGATGGCACATCTGCGAAAATTGTACGTGATATTGAAGGTGACTCAGAAGTGATCGAGACATCTTTACCACTTTTAGTAACAGCTCAGCAAGGTTTAAACGAGCCGCGTTACCCATCTTTACCAGGGATTATGAAAGCAAAGAAGAAACCGCTTGCAGAAATTGAGTTAGATGATTTAGATATCGATGAAGATGATGTAGAAGTTAAGGTAGAAACAGTTGATATTTTCTTACCAGCTCAAAAGGCAGCAGGTCGTGTTCTTGAGGGCGAACTTTCAGCTCAAGTAAAAGAGCTAGTAAACCTACTTCATACAGAGGCAAAAGTAGTTTAAGTCATCTGATGACACAAATCGAATCTTAAAGGGTAACGGAGGGAATATACTATGTCAAAAAAAGTATTAGTATTAGGTGAAGTTCGTGAAGGAAGCTTACGTAATGTTTCTTTCGAAGCAATTGCGGCTGCAAAGCAAATCGCTGATGGCGGTGAGGTTGTTGGTGTTCTTTTAGGAGATGCCGTAGCAGGTTTAACAGGTCCATTATTTGAATATGGTGCTGACCGTGTTGTAACGGTGGAGCATCCACATTTAAAACAATATACATCTGATGGCTATGGTCAAGCTTTATTAGCTGTAATTGAGGAAGAAAAGCCGGCAGGTATCGTGTTTGGTCATACTGCAAACGGTAAAGATTTATCACCAAAAATTGCAAGTAAATTACAAGCAGGTCTTGTATCTGATGTAACGTCTATGGAAGGTACTGGTGATGATGTTGTATTCATCCGTCCAATTTACTCTGGTAAAGCTTTTGAAAAAGTGAAAGTAAAAGACGGCATAGTTTTAGCTTCAGTTCGTCCAAATAATATTGCGCCATTAGAAAAAGTAGCAGGAAAATCTGGTGACATCACTTCTCTTACTGTAGATATTACAAACCTTCGTACAATTATTAAAGAGGTTGTACGTAAATCTTCTGAGGGTGTCGATCTTTCAGAGGCAAAAGTTGTTGTAGCAGGTGGTCGTGGCGTAAAGTCTGAGGATGGCTTTGAACCATTAAAAGAGCTAGCGGATTTACTTGGTGGTGCAGTTGGAGCTTCACGTGGAGCATGTGATGCTGAATATTGTGACTACTCACTTCAAATTGGTCAAACAGGTAAGGTAGTAACACCGGACCTTTACATTGCAGCAGGTATTTCTGGAGCAATTCAGCATTTAGCGGGAATGTCAAATTCAAAAGTAATCGTTGCTATTAATAAGGATCCAGAGGCAAATATTTTCAAAGTTGCGGACTACGGTATCGTAGGCGATTTATTTGAAGTAGTGCCTCTTCTAATCGAAGAATTTAAAGCGTTAAAAGTGAACGCATAATAAATGTGCAGGGAGGATGTATCTTCCCTGCTTTTTTTGTTGAATTTTTCGACTTTTTAAAGTTATTGCAAAATAAAATGTTGACATAATTAATTTTAGAACGTATAGTGATGAATATTAATTTAACTTATTTCAGCGGATCAAACACTCAGTGAAATAAGTTAAAGCCTCCGGCGGATGTCACGGAATCATGCCGAGGCATAATTGATTTTTAATCAAAAGAAACGCAAAGATTAGGAGTAGTAAAAGCTCATTATTTGGTGAAGAGAGCTGCGGGTTGGTGCAACGCAGTCCAATAAGACTTTGAACTTGCCTATGAGCGGTAAGATAAATAGAATTTTCAGAATATTCTATTTGTTGGACGGTTAACCTTCGTTACTAGGTTTTTAAGTAGGGTTCTAAAAGAACCAATTAGAGTGGTACCGCGGTTTGCTTATGGCATATCGTCTCTTCTTTCATTTATTAATGAAGGAACAGACGATATGCCTTTTTTTGTCTAGGCTAAACGCTACATCCTCGAGGTCGCTTCGATCCCTCGGGAAAAAGTGGAGGAGCGCTTACTTTTGCTTCGGGCTCTCCAGCGCTTGTCGGATGTAAACGAGCGCTATAGCGCATTTGTTGATTTTAGGAGGTAAGGAAATGGAAAACGACAATCAGAAATTAAAAAGAACGATGACCTCACGGCATATTACGATGATGGCTTTAGGTGGTGCCATTGGTGCAGGGTTATTTAAAGGAAGTAGTGCAGCTATTGATATGGCAGGGCCATCAGTACTTATTGCGTACTTAATTGGTGGGATTATCCTGCTGTTTGTTATGCAAGGTTTAGCAGAAATGGCAGTCCGTAATAGCGAAGCCAGAACATTTAGAGATCTAGTGCAAGCTGTTTTAGGAAAGTTTCCAGCTTATTTCCTAGATTGGATCTATTGGAAAATGTGGGTGTTGAATATTGCTGCAGAATCTATAGTTGCGGCCATTTTTATTCAATATTGGTTGCCAGATTACCCGATTTGGATACTTGCATTATCTGTTTCGGTGTTAGTTACAGCCGTAAACTTATTATCAGTGAAAGTCTTTGCTGAAACTGAATATTGGCTGGCGTTGATTAAAATTACCGTTATTGTGGTGTTCATTATAGCGGGATTAATTTTATTGCTTGTTACTTTTGGTAATCATACAGCTGTTGGCTTTTCTAATTTAACGGAACATGGTGGTTTCTTCCCGAACGGATCAATGGGATTGATTTCTGCAATGCTTGTAGTTATTTACTCTTATGGTGGTACTGAAATTATTGGTATTACATTAGCTGAAACGAAAAATCCTGAAAAAGTAGTGCCAAAAGCTGTTCGCAGTACATTAGTACGTATTGTAACTTTTTATTTAGTTCCTTTCTTTATTATCGTTAGCTTGATTCCTTGGAATGAAGTAAATGGGGTGCCGGAAAGTCCGTTTGTGATGGTCTTTAAAATGGTTGGGATTCCTGGTGCTGACCATATTATGAACGCTGTAGTTATACTCGCAATTATTTCGTCAATGAACTCGGGGCTTTATGGTTCATCGCGAGTTCTGTATACACAAGCTGTAGACGGGCGTGTTCCTAAAATCTTTGCATATTTATCAAAAAGAAAAGTTCCGGTATATGCCATATTAATGTGTACCTTCGCTTTATATGTAGCTGTAATATTTTCTTTATTTGCGGGAAGCAGAACTTTTGATTTCCTAATGGGTTCACTTGGATATACCGTGTTATTTATTTGGCTAATTATTGCGATTGCACATCTTAAATCGCGTAAAAAACAGCCAGAAAAAACAAGTACCTATGCAGTAAAATTGTTCCCTTACACAACTTGGATAGCTATTATTGCGTTAAGTGCGATTCTAATTGGTATTATTTTTACAACATCTATTATCATAACAGGTATTACTTTAGCTATTTATCTCTTTATTACGTTAACCTATGTCTTTAAAGGTCGTTTTCAAGAAAATTAGGCTACACTAAAAATGAACTTAATGTCTTATTCGACCTGAATTTTCATAAATTAAGCATACTAGGCAGATTGTTCGCTCAAGAGAATTTATCCATGCTATACTACAAACATAGTAAGTTTAAGGAGGATTTCAAATGGCAATTGTACATGCAACAGATGCAACTTTCCAAGATGATATTAAAGAAGGGTTAGTACTAGTAGACTTTTGGGCTGCTTGGTGCGGACCTTGTAAAATGATTGGACCAGTTCTTGAAGAAATGGATGCTGCAGGTAGTGCGGCTAAAATTGTAAAAGTAGATGTAGATAACAACCAAGGTACTGCAGCGCAATACCAAATTATGTCTATCCCATCTTTATTACTTTTCAAAGACGGTGAATTAGTAGACAAAACTGTTGGTTTCCAACCAAAAGAAGCGTTAGAAGCATTTATCGCAAAACACGCTTAATCTATTAGAAAAAAAGAGTCGAGCCATCAATAGATGTGCTTGGCTTTTTTTCGTTATATAATAAAGGGAGAGCTATGGATAGGGCAATGTGGTGTGCAAAGCTCTATAAAAAGGAACGAACGCTAGTTTAACAAAAAGGGGGGCAGGTAGGCGATGAATGATTTAATTAAACGAAAGCTTGAAATTTTACCAGATCAGCCTGGCTGCTATTTGATGAAAGATCGACAAGGTACTATTATTTATGTCGGGAAAGCAAAAGTGCTGAAAAATCGAGTACGCTCGTATTTTACTGGTACGCATGAAGGGAAAACACAGAGACTTGTAAGCGAAATAGAAGATTTTGAGTACATTGTGACATCCTCCAATATCGAGGCATTAATTTTAGAACTTAATCTTATAAAACTACATGACCCGAAATACAATGTTATGTTGACGGATGATAAAACGTATCCGTATTTAAAAATTACAAATGAAAAACATCCACGACTTATTACAACACGAAAAGTGAAAAAGGATAAGGCAAAGTATTTTGGTCCCTATCCAAATGCGTATGCAGCAAGTGAGACGAAAAAGCTGCTAGATCGTTTATATCCTCTTCGAAAATGTGTACAACTTCCTTCAAAGGTTTGTTTATATTATCACATGGGGCAATGTCTAGCTCCTTGTGTGAAAGAGATTGATGTTGACACTTACAACGATATGATTGAAGATATGACAAAATTTTTAAATGGTGGGGTTGAAGAAGTAAAAAAAGAGCTAGAGGTAAAGATGCTAGCGGCCGCAGAAAATTTAGAGTTTGAACGTGCAAAGGAATTTCGCGATCAAATTGCACATATTGATACAGTCATGCAAAAGCAAAAAATTGTATCAAGTGATACAACTAACCGCGATGTATTTGGTTATGCAGTCGAGAAGGGCTGGATGTGTGTGCAAGTTTTCTTTGTCCGTCAAGGAAAGCTCATTGAGCGAGATGTCTCGATATTTCCGATTTATCAAGAGGCAGAAGAGGAATTTTTAACGTTCGTTGGGCGCTTTTATGACAAGCTAGAGCATATCAAGCCTAAAGAAATTTTTATCCCACAATCTATTGATGCGGATATTTTAACGGAATTATTAGAAGTGAAGGTACTAACACCAAAACGTGGGCAAAAAAAAGAGCTTGTTGATTTAGCGATTAAAAATGCTGAAATTGCTGTTGCAGCGAAGTTCCAGCTTATTGAACGTCAGGAAGAACGAACAATAGGAGCATGTGAGGCGCTCGGTGAAGCTATGGGCATTTCTGTGCCTTTACGGATCGAATCTTTCGATAATAGTCATATGCATGGAACAGATGCTGTATCTGCAATGGTTGTATTTATCGATGGTAAACCTGCAAAGAAGGAGTATCGAAAATACAAAACACGTACAGCTGCTAAGCACGATGATTACGGGGCAATGCAGGAAGTGATCCGTCGTCGCTATACACGAGTATTAAAGGAAGGTCTACCTTTACCAGATTTAGTACTAATTGATGGCGGGAAGGGGCAAATGGAAGTCGCGCGGGAAGTATTAGAGGATGAGCTCGGCCTTGTCATTCCAATTGCCGGATTAGCAAAAGATGACAAGCATAATACGTCTCAGCTTCTATTTGGTGATCCACCTGAAGTAATTGCATTAAAGCGCACAAGTGATGGCTTCTATTTACTGCAACGAATTCAAGACGAAGTACACCGCTTTGCTATTACTTTCTTACGACAGCAGCACGAGAAGCATGCTATACAATCTGTTCTCGATCAAATAGAGGGAGTTGGTCCAAAGCGAAAACAGCAATTACTTAAGCATTTTGGCTCTGTCAAAAAAATTCGTGAGGCAAGTGTGCAAGCATTACAGGAAGCGGGGATGCCAGCAAGTCTAGCTAGCAATATCCACACTTATTTTCATTCAGAAGAAAACACTACATCCGAAGGGTAAGTGAGATGAATGTAGATGGAATTCCTTTTCGGTGGGTGTCCAAACGCCTGTACCTGTCACTACGCTTTCGGTACAAAAGACATTTGCTGAATGAAAATAGAGCCTCCGGCGGATCTCACGGAATCGGAAAAGAGTTCACAGGGGATGTTAGCCTAAAACCATCGCATCCGTGCGATAACGGTTAACTGACCTTCATCGGTAAAAACGCCACGTCCTGTGGCATTACCGAAATGACCGACAACCTGTCGGCCCTCGTGTTGTTGCTGTCGCTTCGCTTTCGCACAGACAAAAACATGTTGCTGTCGCTTCGCTTTCGCACAAAAAACATCTGCAGGCCTAAGCACAAAGCCGATTTCGGACGCATTGTTTATCTGTAGCGAAAGCAAAGTCGTAGCTACAATTACGCCAAGGCGAAATTGATTTTATACAAGAGACATTGTCAAAGGATTAGACGTATGCTAAGGTTTGTATATAACATAGCTATTCAATATAGCAATGTCATACACAGCATCTTAGTTTTTAAGTAGTTTCTACTTATTAAATTGGAAATTTCTTCGCTAAGATTCAATTAAATACAATCACTTTTTAGTGATGATAGAGGTGCAAGGTTCAAGAGTAGTACATACGAGGACGAACAAGTCCAGTGAAAATGTATGAAAGGGGAACTTGCCGAAGTGGAGCATCGTTGTTTCCGATGTTGTGCTGGTTTTACATTTAAGAGATGTAAGACTGTCGATTCTAAACGTTTCGGAGAGCTATCACACATGCGCAAGTTACTTTTATTGTACATGTTATAGGCAGCTTTCACGTTATGTGAGAGCTGCCTTTTTAGATTCCTCGAAACAACATTTTTTCAAGGCTGTTACTCTTACCTAAGAGTTGAAGGGTGTTATTTGCTTTTGCGATATTTTTTGTGAATAGCTGCAAAGTTATAGCTACTTTATAATCAGCGAAATGATTAAATACGAAGGAGAATGAAGATGGATAGAATTGTGATGAAATTTGGTGGTGCTGCATTAGCATCATCTGAACACATTCAAGATGTTGCGAAAAAGGTGATTGCACAAAAGGAAAGTGGTTTTGATATTGTCGTTGTCACTACAGCAATGAGAGGGACGTCTAAAGAATTAGCAAAGATGGCTTGTAATCTATCGGACAATGCGTCTAAACATGAACTAGACGTACTATTGACAACAAGCTCACAACTATCATGTGCATTAGTGGCAATTGCTTTGCAGGAAGAAGGTTATGATGCAGTGTCATTAACAGGCTGGCAAGCAGGTATTCAAACTGATGAGGTGTATGGCAATGCACGAATTGATGGGCTAGAAGCTAGTCGAATAGAAGAGTATTTTACTCGGGGAAAAATCGTCGTCATTGCAGGGGGACAGGGAATCAATAATTCACGGAATATTACGACGCTTGGTAAAGGTGGTGCGGAGACGACGGCTTTAGCTATTGCTGCAGCTTTAGAGGCGGAGCGCGTAGATATTTATACGAATGTGGATGGAGTCTATACAGCTGATCCAAGTCAGGTTGCCGGGGCACAAAAGTTAAAAGAAATTTCCTATGATGAAATGCTAGAGCTATCAAACTTAGGATCACAAATTTTACACCCACGGGCTGTAGAAATAGCAAAGAAGTTTCAAATCCCAGTTACCATTCGGTCAAGCGAAAAAGATACAGAAGGTACTTTATTGAAGGAGGAAGTTGAAATGGAGAAAAATTTAATTGTCCGTGGTGTTGCCTATGAGTCAGACGTTATTCGCCTCACGGTAGGGTATGATGCTTATTCTAATGCTTCGTTAGCAGATATATTCACAATACTTGCAGAAAATCGCATAAACGTTGATATAATCGTACAAGCAATAATTGATGGCTTAAAGCCGACTGTATCATTCACTATTTTAAAAGAGGAGTTCGCTGATGCATTACGTGTCCTAGAAGATAGTAAAGTATCACTAGGGTTTAGTTTTGCTGATTTTGAAATCGGTTTAGCGAAAGTTTCTATTATTGGTTCAGGAATGGCATCTAATCCGGGGGTGGCTGCCCGTATGTTTGATCGTTTACGTCGTGAAGATATCCCTGTAAAAATGGTAAGTACTTCTGAAATAAAAGTGTCTGTCGTTGTTCCTCAGGACGAAATGATTCGTGCAGCAAATGCATTACATGACGAATTTAACCTCTTTCAGCAAATGTCTCCGAAAGCGTAGCGACAGGTACAGAAATCTCCTTTAAGTCACTTTTCAGAGGGTATCCAAATATTTGCTGAAATAAAGGAACTCAGTCTAAGAACGCCACGTCCTGTGGCATTACCGAAATGACCGACATCGTGTCGGCCCTCGTGTTGCTGACGCTACGTTAGCACTGCGCTTCCGCACAAAAAACATCTGCTGGCCTAAGCTCAAAACCGATTCCGGACGCAATTATGCCGAGGCATAATTGATTTTAGAACAAGCGCTTTACATATAATATTGAATAGGATGTGTCATTAAATGGCACATCTTTTTTTGTTTACATTAATTTCATACTTTATCTAATTTTATTATTATATAATAAAATGTGACATGTTTTTCCAAGGGGAAGGTGGGAGTTAATATGGTGTTATTCGGTTTGTTTCAAAAGCCAGTGGATGAAAGCGTTGAGCAACACAACGATTTAGAAATAAAAATATTAAAAAAGCGAATTCTGGAATTAGAACTTGAGCAGGACAGTATTGATGTGAAAAATGCGATTTTAGACTTTGTACTTGCACATATGGAGTTAATAAATTTTCAAACGGCTTTAAAGGTTCAAAATGTCTCAGCAAGTGTAGGGGATATTTCAGCAATGAGTGAAGAAATGTCGTCAAATACAGAAGAGATACTTGCAGTTGAGCAAAATGTTAATGCAAACATTCAAGAAATCAAACAACATTCATTACTCCTTGTAGAGGAAATGGAATCGTCCATTACAAAAGGTGAACTGGTTCAGGAGTTGCTGTCTAAAGGAGCTCATTCAACAGAGCAGTTGTATAATGAAATAACTAAAATGGATGAAATTGGAAAAGATGTAACTGGGATTGCTGATCAAACACAACTACTATCTTTAAATGCTTCTATAGAAGCTGCACGTGCTGGTGAGCATGGAAAAGGATTTAATGTTGTTGCGATGGAGGTAGGGAAGTTAGCTAACAGCTCGAAAGGTTCATTGCAAGAAATGACGAAGATTCGATCAGTCATTGATAAGAAATTACATAATACAATAACAAATATCAAAGAAGTCGAACATTATTTAACGGACTTTTTAAGTATCATGAAGAACAATATTACTAATTTGACTGTAACAAGTAAAAATATTGAAGAAACAGCACATGGCATTGATCAAATAACAGTCGCATCAGAAGGAAATGTAATAGCTGTAGGACGTTTAGCAGAAACAACGACGGAATTATCTCATACTAGTGATTTCTCGGATATAATACAAAATCAAGTATCTGAAATGCTAAAAGTTATCGCCCCTACAATCCGTAAGCCCAAAGAGCAAACGGTAGTTAGCCAATTGGCAGCAAGGTTAATGGATCATGCAAGCTTTTTAAGAAATGCTATACAAAAGGCTGGCCATAAAGAAATTATAAAAACGCATCATGAATGTAAGTTTGGAGAATGGTATTATGGCCATTTTGAAGAATATCGGAATTTACCAGAATATCTTCATATAGAACAACCTCATGAATTAGTACATATAGCTGCACAAAAATTAGTGAATGAATTGTCAATCAAAAACTTAGAGGAAATGATTCAATACTCACTAAATATTTTAGAAGCGTTTATTTCGTTAATAGATGTACTTTTAAAAGAAAGACATGCCCTGTTATAAATATTAAAAGGATTGTCATCCATAAATTTGGAATGACAATCCTTTTCGTTTTATTCTGAAGGAACGGTGTTCATGATTCGTTCCTTGACGTCCCATTTAACTGTAAATGTAACGTTCTGTTGCTTTTCACGTTTTTCATCATAGCATTCGGTTAAGTAACCTTTTGCTTGCTGGATTTGTTCAGCTATAAATCCTGCCTCGAGTCTAAAGCTACGAAGACCGATTTGTAACAGTTCTGGATCATTTGTCAACTGGAATGTACGTCCATCCTTCGATTCCTTGACAAGCTCTAAATTACCCCAGCAGGCATCTGCGAAAAATGCGATAAGTTCATCTTGACTTTTACATGGGAACTTCCGTGCTAGGTCTTTTCCTGCCCAGTAAAGAACATCACCTTCATGTTTACCAAGAATGGAAGATAAAATATAATCGCGAATTATCTCATAGCCAAAAGCTGAGATTGTAGGTGATGAAGTGTTTAACATTTAAATCCTTCTTTCTTAGAATTTTCTTATAATTTGACGCTGATAAAGTAAAGATAGATTTATCGAGAAAAAACGATGCATCATGTACTAGATTATTACTTTAATAAGGAATACGAAAAACTCTTAGTTGCCTTGACGCTCGTAGCTCTTGAGAGTACAATAAACATGTCATAATATTGTACCATGATGAAATACACAGTCAATGAAGTATCAGTTACAAAATGATGACTTCTTTTGTTGTGATATTTTAAGTACTAAGGGGGGTAACAGTCTTGTCGAAAGATCGAGAGTTTTTATGGCGTCGCTTACATTCTCTACTTGGTATCATTCCAGTAGGTCTGTTTTTAACGATGCACCTGTTAATTAACTTTACAGCAACAGGCGGAGCAGAAAGTTACAACGCAGCTACCGCAAATATGGAAAAGATTCCATTCCTTATCCTAGTTGAATGGATTGTCATCTATATTCCATTAATGTTCCACGCATTTTATGGTGTCTTCATTGCATTCACTGCTACACCAAATACAGGACGTTTCAGCACATACCGTAACTGGATGTTCTCATTACAACGTTTCACTGGTGTATTCTTAGTGATTTTCATTGCATGGCATATTTTCCAAACTCGTATTCAAAAAGCACTTGGTGCAGAAGTTGATTACGACATGATGGCGGAGATCGTTTCTAATCCATTCATGCTTGGATTCTACATCGTTGGTATTATATCAGCAACTTTCCACTTATCTAACGGTTTATGGGCATTCTTAGTAAGCTGGGGTATTGTACAATCTCCTCAGTCTCAAAAGATTGCTACTTATGTAACAAACATTATTTTCGTAATTCTAAGTGTAGTTGGTGTGGCTGCTATTTTAGCTTTCGTTTAATTTTATAGAAGCTACTATAGAGTACATGCAATCATTGCAATTTTTTAAGAGGAGTGAGAAATAATCATGGCGAAAAGCAAAATAATTGTTGTCGGCGGCGGTTTAGCTGGTCTGATGGCAACGATTAAAGCAGCTGAAGTTGGTACTGAAGTTGATTTATTCTCATTAGTTCCTGTAAAACGCTCACACTCTGTATGTGCGCAGGGCGGAATTAATGGTGCGGTAAATACAAAAGGTGAAGGGGATTCTCCTTGGATCCACTTTGATGATACAGTATACGGTGGGGACTTCTTAGCGAACCAACCACCAGTTAAGGGTATGTGTGATGCAGCCCCTGGTATTATTCACTTAATGGACCGTATGGGTGTAATGTTCAACCGTACACCAGAAGGTCTTCTTGACTTCCGTCGTTTCGGTGGTACTTTAATGCACCGTACAGCCTTCTCAGGTGCAACAACGGGTCAGCAATTACTATACGCACTAGACGAGCAAGTTCGCTCTCACGAAGTAGCTGGTTTAGTGAACAAATATGAGCACTGGGAATTCCTTGGTGCAGTAGTCGATCCTGACGGCGTTTGTCGTGGTATCGTAGCGCAAGATATGCGTACAGAAGAAATCAAATCATTCCGTGCAGACGCTGTTATTATGGCGACTGGTGGCCCTGGTATTATCTTCGGTAAAACAACAAACTCTGTAATTAATACAGGTTCTGCTGCTTCTATCGTTTACCAACAAGGTGCTTCATACGCGAATGGTGAGTTCATTCAAATTCACCCAACAGCGATTCCTGGAGATGACAAAAACCGTCTAATGTCAGAATCAGCTCGTGGTGAAGGTGGCCGTATTTGGACTTACAAAGACGGTAAACCTTGGTACTTCCTAGAAGAAAAATATCCTGCATATGGTAACTTAGTACCACGTGATATTGCAACACGTGAAATTTTCGACGTTTGTGTAAACCAAAAACTTGGTATTAACGGCGAAAACATGGTATACCTAGATCTTTCTCATAAAGATCCGCATGAATTAGACGTTAAACTAGGTGGTATCATCGAGATCTACGAAAAATTCGTAGGGGATGACCCACGTAAATTACCAATGAAAATATTCCCGGCAGTTCACTACTCAATGGGTGGATTATGGGTAGACTATAACCAAATGACTGAAATTCCTGGTCTATTTGCAGCAGGTGAATGTGATTATTCTCAACATGGTGCAAACCGTCTTGGTGCGAACTCATTATTATCTGCTATCTATGGCGGTATGGTTGCTGGACCAAATGCAGTAGATTACGTTAAACATCTTAAAAAGCATGCTGAAGATCTTCCGCAAGAAATTTATGATGCTCGCGTAAAAGAAGAGCAAGAAAAATGGGATGCTGTCATGAAAATGGATGGCACAGAAAACGCTTACTTACTTCATAAAGAGCTTGGCGAAATGATGACAGCTACTATGACAGTAGTACGTTACAACGATCAACTTCAAGATACATTGAATAAACTTGATGAATTCCAAAAACGTTGGGAAAACATTAACATCAATGATACACAAAAATGGAGTAACCAAGGTGCTCACTTTACGCGTCAGTTGAAAAATATGATTTACCTAGCAAAAGTAATGACAAAAGGTGCATTATTACGTAACGAATCTCGTGGTGCACACTATAAACCAGATTTCCCGAACCGTGATGATGAGCAGTTCTTAAAAACTACAATGGCGAAATTTGACCCAACTACTGGTGATCCAATTATCACGTACCAAGAAGTCGACGTTTCATTAATTCCACCACGTAAACGTGATTACTCTGCGAAAGGAGACTAAGAATTATGAATATCGCAGCTAATACTGGAAGAATGGTCAAAGTTGAAATTTTACGTCAAGATACACAAGGTGGCAACGGCTACTGGCAGAAATTTGACATTCCTTACCGTCATGGTATGAACGTCATTTCTGTATTAATGGAAATTCAAAAGAACCCGGTTATGTCAAATGGTGAAAAAACAACACCAGTTGCATGGGATATGAACTGTCTTGAAGAAGTTTGTGGTGCATGTTCAATGGTTATTAATGGACGCCCACGTCAATCTTGTTCAACACTTGTTGACCAATTGACTGAGCCAATTAAACTTGAGCCTATGAAAACTTTCCCAGTTATTCGTGACTTACAAGTTGACCGTGAACGTATGTTCAATGCACTTAAAAAAGTTAAAGCATGGGTTCCAATCGATGGTACTTATGATTTAGGTGAAGGTCCACGTATGCCAGAAGGTAAACGTCAATGGGCTTATGAATTATCTAAATGTATGACTTGTGGTGTATGTATGGAAGCATGTCCAAACGTGTCTGAAAAAGCTTCATTCATCGGACCTGCACCATTATCACAAGTGCGTCTTTTCAATACTCACCCAACTGGTGCAATGATTAAAGACCAACGTTTAAATACGATCATGGGTGATGGAGGCCTTGCAAACTGCGGTAACTCACAAAACTGTGTTGCTGCTTGTCCAAAAGGTATTCCTTTAACAACATCTATCGCATCATTAAACCGTGCAACTACAGTGCAAATGTTCCGTAACTTCTTCGGTTCTGACCACTACGTTGACTAATAGTACAAGCTTTTACTCCCTTACACTCAATGTGTGAGGGAGTTTTTTTCTATGGAAATTATCAAATAAGTTTATAGATTAACTACTTGTAAATGCCCGATTTGTAAAGACTGATAAAACTCCCGCTGACTAATGTTTCGCATGATAGGAAGTTCTCAATAGGGGGTACTTTTAAGAAAAACTAAAAATGATGATTTAAGTACAGCATAGAAAGATTTCATTGCATAAAATAAGGAATTTTTAAATATAACGAGCTAAAATGTAAATTTTCTATGATAAAATAGTATTTTGCTTTATAATGAATGCATATTCATTTATCAATTGCTAATTCCTTCTACTGTTTACTGTTTGGGAAGAGGCGAATGAAAATTAGGGGGATGGCTAAGATGAAAGCAAATTATATCGGAGATTTTCAGGAATGGACTAAGGATTTTGCATTTTATATTGAGATCCGTGTACGTTTTTCAGAAACGGATATGTACGGTCATATGAATAATACAGTTAGCTTTACATATTTTGAACAGGCACGAATTGATTATTTCCGCCATTTAGGTGTTCTCATGCCATCAGCAATGGATGAAAATGTAGAGGGGATTCCGATTGTAGCTGACTTACAGTGTGATTACGTGAAGCAAGTTTTCTTTGATGATGTGCTCAGAATTTACACGAAAGTAGCGACAGTAGGGAACTCATCAATGGATATTCATTATTTAGCGAAAAATCAGCATGATGAGGTTTGCTTTACAGGTAGGGGGACGGTTGTGCAAATGAACCCTCGAACTGGGAAGAGTGTACCCTTATCTGAAGAGACAAAAACTCAGCTAGCAAGCTTGGTGATTATTTAATGATCTGTCGACGGTTGAAATTGCATTTTCCCATTGAATTTATTCTTTTATGGAAGCAATTTCCGATTTTTTTTTAGGAAACACGAGATATTAATGAAAATAGCCGTCACCGCTCCTCATTCCTTAACATAAGTTACAATACGTGCGGGGGAGGAGGGTGTAACTGAAAATGAATGGCTCTCATCATCGTTCTCTTTTAACAAACCGAGAACGTGAAATATTTGCGCTTTTATTAGCTGAAAAAACAACGAGGGATATTGCAGAGCAACTTGGTATTAGTGAAAAAACAGTGCGAAATCACATTTCCAATACAATTCAAAAGTTAGGTGTAACAAATCGATCTCAAGCGTTAATTGAGCTGTTACGCTTAGAAGAATTTAAATTAGACTAAAAGGACACTTGCTATTTTAGAAAAAAAACGACAAAATAGAACTATTCAACGTATTTTTAGGAGTGAAATAGTTATATGTCGGATGAAGTAACAAAACACTCACCTGAAACCGTTGCAACGGTTGAAAAGGAATTACGCTATATAGCGGCGATTGTGAAGCAAAAAGGAAGAGAGATTGTTTCGCAATATGCGATTACGCCGCCACAATTTGTTGCATTACAGTGGTTAGAAGAGCTTGGCGATATAACAATTGGCGACCTGTCAAATCGACTATACTTAGCTTTTAGTACAACAACAGATTTAGTGGACCGTATGGAGAAAAATGAATTAGTGAAGCGAGTGCGTGACGAAAATGATCGTCGTGTCGTTGTTGTTCATCTTCTCGAAAAGGGCGAACGTATTATTCAAGAGGTTATTGAAAAAAGACAGCAATATTTGCAAGAGAAGCTTGTTGGTTTTAACGAACAAGAAGTCGCGCAATTATCAAGCTATTTAGAAAAACTACATGTACACATGAAACAGGATTGAGGCGGAAAGTATGAATGCCCCGATAGGCGTTATTGACTCAGGAGTAGGCGGTTTAACCGTAGCAAAAGAAATAATGAAGCGATTACCAAATGAAACGATCTATTACATTGGTGATACAGCAAGATGTCCGTATGGTCCAAGAACTCGACAAGAAGTGCGGAATTTTACTTGGCAAATGGCTAAAGCACTAGAAAAAATGAATATCAAAATGCTCGTCATTGCTTGTAATACAGCGACTGCAGTAGCACTCGAAAGTTTACAAAGAAATATGCCTTTTCCGGTACTAGGCGTTATTAATGCTGGCGCACGTGCAGCTGTAAAGAAAACGAAGCGACATGAAGTCGTTGTGCTTGCAACTGAAGGAACAATTAAAAGTGGGGCGTATGAGGAAGCCTTATTATCACTGAATACGTCAACTCATATTATTCCACTTGCTTGTCCAACATTCGTACCACTTGTAGAAAGTGGCGAATATAAAGGTGAATTTGCAAATGAATTAATTGCGGAAGGCTTAAAGCCACTGAAAAATGAACAATTTGATACGGTAATACTAGGATGTACGCATTATCCAATTTTGCAAAAACAAATTGAAGCTGTTGTGGGAGAAGAAGTTTTTGTGCTATCTTCCGCAGAGGAAACAGCAAAGGATGTTCAAGAAATGCTTGCTTATAATGGCACTTTGGCTGACCCAGACACTGTGCCTGTTCATAGATTTTATGCAACGGGTTCTGTGCCAATTTTCCGTTCAATTGCTGAAAATTGGCTTGAGCAAGGTACTCTTCAAATAAAACGTATGACATTAAAATAAAAAATCAGCTTAGCTATGAGCTAGGCTGATTTTTGACGTTTTTAGCATGGTACATAGGGAATGAGCACTTTTTTGAAGATCAAAATTATGTTAAGATGAGTGCGCGAAAGTTTTTAGGAGGAACGAAAAATATGACAAGATTTGATGGAAGAAATGTAGATGCACTGCGTCCAGTGAAAATAGATAGTGAGTATTTATTGCACCCAGAAGGCTCAGTTTTAATTCAAGTAGGTAATACGAAAGTAATTTGTACAGCAACGATTGAAGATAAGGTTCCTGGTTTTTTACGTGGACAAGGCAAAGGATGGATCACTGCAGAATACTCGATGCTACCTCGTGCGACAGCACAGCGTACAGCACGCGAATCTTCTCGTGGCAAAGTCAATGGCCGCACAATGGAAATTCAACGATTAATCGGTCGTGCATTACGTGCAGTCGTGGATTTAGAAGCACTTGGTGAACGAACTGTGTGGATTGACTGTGATGTGATTCAAGCAGACGGCGGGACACGTACAGCTTCAATTACAGGAGCATTTGTAGCGATGACACAGGCAATTGCTAAGTTTGCTGAAGAAAAACAATTAAAAAAATTCCCAGTAACAGACTATTTAGCTGCAACAAGTGTTGGTATTGTAGAGGATCATGGGGCCGTTTTAGACTTGAACTATGTAGAAGATGTCGCTGCTGCTGTAGATATGAATATCGTCATGACAGGAGCAGGACGATTTGTTGAGCTTCAAGGTACAGGTGAAGAAGCAACCTTCTCTCGTGAAGAGTTAAATGAACTACTGGAGTTAGGTGAAAAGGGCATTCAACAATTGATTGCACTTCAAAAAGAGACACTAGGTGAATTAGCTAACAAAGTGGGAGGTAATGAATAACATGAAACAAGTAGTAATTGCGACAAAAAATAAAGGAAAAGCAAAAGATTTCGAAGCGTTATTTGGACCACTTGGCTATGAAGTTGTAACGATGTTTGATGTTGCCCCAGAGATGGAAATAGACGAAACAGGCACTACCTTTGAGGAAAATGCTATCCTAAAGGCAGAAACATTAGCAAAAGAGCTTGGTACAATTGTTATTGCTGATGATAGTGGCTTAGCTGTGGATGCATTAAATGGTGAACCAGGCGTGTATTCTGCACGTTATGCTGGTGATCATGATGATGAAGCGAACATGGTTAAACTACTAGAAAACTTAAAAAATGTCGAAGATGAAAAGCGTTCAGCACGCTTTTGCTGTTGCATTGCTATTGCAGGGCCTGGTTTTGAGACGACAACAGTTTTTGGTACTTGTGAAGGTGTTATTGCTCACGAAAAACGTGGCACAAACGGATTTGGTTATGATCCAGTCTTCTTTGTCCCAAGCTTAAACCGCATGATGGCAGAGCTTTCAGCCGATGAAAAAGGAGCAATTTCCCACCGTGGGAATGCGATTCGTAAGTTAAAGGAACAATTACCTAATCTTATAAAATAAGAGGTGATATCCATGCAAATACTTGTCATGAGTGATACACATGGCGATAGTAATGTGATTGAAAAAGTTCGTGGCTTTTACCCAAATGTCGATGCAGTCATTCATTGTGGAGATAGTGAGCTTCCTTTCTCCCATAAAGCATTAGAGGGAATGAAGAAAGTACGAGGTAATTGTGACATTGATAAAGCTTTCCCTGATGAGGAAGTATTCGATTTAGAGGATGCTACAATCTTTGTCACACATGGCCATTTATTCAATGTTAAAACTTCTATCTTGTCTTTATCCTATCGTGCCAAAGAAGTAAACGCGCAAATTGCGTGCTTTGGTCACTCTCATGTTCTTGGGGCGGAAATGATTGATGATGTATTATTTTTAAATCCGGGGAGCTTATTAAAACCACGGGGTCGTAAAGAAAAAAGCTTTGCCCTTGTAGAGGTTGAAGATACTTATTTTGAAGTAAAGTTCTTTACGGATGATAATAGCTGTCTTTCCACCCACAAGTTTATGCGAAAATGATGAAATAAAAACGCTTAAGTTATAGAAACTCTAAGCGTTTTTTGTTTTATCCCGGAATCAGTACAAATGGTAAAAATGGCTATGAATTGTTTATGATGAAGTAGAAAAAATAAATATAAACGATACGAAGGAGAAAACATGGAAAATAAAATGGGATGGAATTTTGATAATAGCTATACCCGCCTACCAAGCATTTATTATACAACAATCAATTTAAATCCAGTTTGCTCATCAAAGTTAATCATGTTAAATGAATCAGTAGCCAATTCACTTGGATTAAACAGCAATGCTCTGCAAAGCGAAGAAGCGGTAGCAATTTTTGCAGGTAACTCCAATCCGACCGGAGGCACACCCATTGCACAAGCTTATGCAGGGCATCAATTTGGTCATTTTAATATGCTAGGAGACGGAAGAGCACTGTTATTAGGTGAACAACTAACACTAGCTCATGAACGCTTTGATATCGCACTAAAAGGCTCAGGAAGAACGCCTTATTCCCGCGGAGGAGATGGCAGAGCAGCACTTGGTCCAATGCTACGTGAATATATTATGAGTGAAGCTATGTATGCACTTGGCATTCCAACTACTCGAAGTTTAGCTGTCGTGACTACAGGCGAAACGATTCTCCGCGAAACAGAGCTTCCAGGTGCAGTTTTAACGCGTATTGCAAGCAGTCATTTGCGTGTTGGAACTTTCCAATATGGAGCGAATTTTGGAACGGAGGAGGAGCTAAAAGCATTGGCAGATTATGCTTTAGAACGGCACTTTCCCAATGCTGATAAAGCTCAAAATCGTTATTTAACCCTACTACAAGAAGTTATAAAGAAACAAGCGTCTCTTATTGCAAAATGGCAGCTAGTTGGTTTTATTCACGGGGTCATGAACACAGATAATATGACCATTAGTGGGGAGACGATTGATTATGGTCCTTGTGCTTTCATGGATACTTATGATCCAGCGACAGTATTTAGCTCGATTGATCGACAAGGACGTTATGCATATGGTAACCAGCCTAATATCGGAGGATGGAATTTAACACGATTTGCCGAATCATTAATAACGTTAATCCATGAGGATGAGGAAGAAGCTATACAAGTAGCTCAAGAGGCTCTAAAGCAATATCCTCAATTGTATTATGCCAACTGGATAGCAGGTATGCGAGCAAAGCTAGGGATATTCAACGAAGAAGATCAGGACGTGGCACTTATTGAAGAACTTCTAAAGTTAATGCAACAACATCAAGCAGACTATACGAATACATTTATCGAATTAACCTTTGAAAAATTCACTGAATCAGCGTTGTTTAGTACAGAAGAATTTAAAGAATGGCATAAAAATTGGCTTGGAAGACTAGAAAGACAGCAAGAAACAAAAGACATGTCTCAGCAATTAATGCGTGAGCACAATCCAGCGGTTATTCCACGAAACCACCGAGTAGAAGAAGCATTAGAGGCTGCTGTTGAACAGGAAGACTATAGTGTAATGGAGCGATTACTAGAAGCTCTTGCTCAACCTTTTGCCCATTCTAAAGAGCAGCAGAAATACGCGACATTACCAACACCATCTAACCAACCATATCGCACGTTTTGTGGCACATAAGTTGAAAGTACAATTGCCAAGGAAATTTTTATGAGTGTTGGGGCGCTTTAATCGAAGGTATTTCTGAGCACAGATAAACAATATCGCTCAACGCATTGCTTTCGCACGAAAATGCATCTAACTGAAATTTCTTTTTATCACGATAAAATTTGAGTATATGGCAGAGGACATGCTAAGTGAAGTGGTTGATCTTCGTTACGACTGGGCGACTCCTTGGGGATTAGCGATAGAGGTACGAAGGCTAAAACCATCACATCCTGTGATAACGCCTTCGTGACCAACGTTGTGCTGTTGCTGCCGCTGCGCTTTCGCACAAACAAAAACCTCTGCTGTCGCTACGTTGCACTCACGCTTTCGCGCAAAAAACATCTGTTGGCCCGAGACCCTGCAGCGAAGCGGCTCATCGGACGCCCCCAGGAAGCTATGCACTGTGCGAAAGCGTAGCGACAGCAACAACAAAGCGCCCGGTCGGAACGGAAATCAACCCCTCGTTTTGTAGAAGAGCCATACCTGAATATGACATTTTAATTTCATTGAAAACGAAGGATAAATTCTTCGTTTTTTATTTTTTAAAAATTGTCACTACATAAATTCCTGAGCATACGCTATGTATGAATAGTAGTGAAGGGGAATGTGTACAGTGCATAAGTATTCAAAAGGTTGGTTTGTAAAGCAACTTCGAGATCATGGTATTTTGGTGCATCCACAATTTAAAAGTCATTTAGGCAATTATAAAGAATCCGAACTGCGTAATTTATATTACCGATATGTTGAAAAAGAAACGGAAACGTTAGATTCAGAACAAAAATAATCATGTTCGTTTGAATAACTCCTTCGTAGGAAATAATTTAACTACAGAAAGGAGTTATTTTATGTGGAGTAAATCATGGGTTTTGACGCAAATTTGGCAAGATGTGTTGTTCTTACATTGGCCGGTAGCACCAAAGGATTTAGAGCAGTACATTCCGCAAGAGTTACAATTGGACCTCTATGAAAATAACGCTTGGCTTAGTGTTGTCCTTTTTAAAGTTAATGGACAACGACTAAGATTCCTACCACCATTACCAGGAGTGGATTCCTATTTGCAGTTAAATGTCCGGACATATGTTACATATAACGGCATGAAGGGAGTCTATTTTTTAAATTCAGATATTACGAATCGCTTTATTGTCCAAATAGCTAAAAAGGGCGGTTTAACATATCGCCATTCTAAAATATCTATAAAACAAAATGAGAACAATTTTTCGTTTGCAAGTTTATATTACGGTGCACTGGCAGAAAGGCTGAAAATTTCATATCAACCGATTGCCAGTGAAATAATTAGTTCTACCTTTGATAAATGGTTAGTGGAACGTTATCATTCTTGGTCAAAATGGAAAAATTCTTTATTTCGCATAGACATAGAGCATCTGCCATGGCAGCTACAACGAGTCCACGTTAATATTGAAAGCAATACAATAGCGCCATTTGTGAAGGAATTAATACAAGGCTTTCAACCGATTGCTCATTATTCGAAGAGTAAACTGGCTAAAATTTTCTCGCCAACTTTGGAAAAGAAATAACCAATTTATTTTACGTTAATAAAAGAGGTAATAAAATTGCTTAACAATGGCGCTTGCAATCATATCCGACATAGCAAGTGCCTCTGCTTCAATGTCGTCAAAAACTTCAACATCTTCTTGATAGTTTTTCTGAATCATAGTCACGGCTTCTTTTTTTGTTAAAGCTAAATGTGTATAGAACATTTTTTGCACTTCTTCCATACTCAAGTATGGATTAATTTGACTTAAAAATATGGCAATGTCGTCAGCATTACGATACCATTCTTTTTCCTTTGCATCCGCTGTTGCTGTATCTCCTTTGGCAGCTGCAGTTACTAGCTGCGCAGCAATAAGAAGATGTTCTTTAACCAGCTCAGTATAACGATCAGCAATTTGGTCGCCGTAAAAAGGACGTAGACAATTACCTAAGTCCGTCGCATTTTGTAACAGTCGCTTCTGTACAAAGGGTAAATCAGGTAAGCCAAACACTATACTAATAATCGTCATCCTCGTCCAATTGACATGCTCCATCCATAATAAACGATTCATAGCCATAAAATCTGCTTCAGCCCTACTGATATAGCGACGAGGATCGTTCTGCGGCAATAAAAAATGGCGAACAGGTGCAGTATATTGTGTGGAAGTAGTTTTATATAACGCACTTAAAGGACTAACGTAATATCCACTTGAATATGGGTACAATGTATATCCACTCCCTCTAGTTTTTCCTTCTACTGTAGAATACTCAGAGGTATTTCCATATATGAAAAGACAATGTTATGAGAGGAGTGAATATGGCTGTTTTTCATACATCATTTTCTTTATCTTCCCACCACCAACTATTAGATTAATGCCGCCTGTAGAAAATTATTTGTTTGAATCAAATCATTCCATTCATCCACTGTTATGTTCATAAAAAAATTTATGTTGAAATTTACCCGCCTTATTAATTAAAATATGTATAGTATCGAATTGAACAACAAGACATCCTGTTCTTTTGTATTAGCTGTCCAATCCCATGTGCACCGCCAGTTACGACAACTACTAAATCTTTAAACATGTTAGCTACCACCAGTCTTTTGCTTTGTATTATTTAACAAAAGTAGAGTAGAGAGATGGCATAATGAGGTACAGGAAATCATATAATATTAATAATGAGGCAAACCTTGCCTTCATAGTAAAATTAATGTTGACTTTATTGTAAAAAGGACATATAATAAATATTGTCCTTGATATGGACTACATAAAAATAACATCATGTCTCAGTAGCTCAGCAGGATAGAGCAACGGCCTTCTAAGCCGTCGGTCGGGGGTTCGAATCCCTCCTGGGACGTCATTGCAAGCCTTACAGCCACAACGGTTGTAA
>NZ_JBYTDL010000034.1:0-39973 GCF_058791335.1 Lysinibacillus sp. EB271-A1-10B | reverse complement strand
TGTTATCTCCCTATAGTTGTTAACACTAGCAATCATACCCAAAAGATACAAATCAACTTTTGCTAGCTTTTGAACATGTTTTGATAATGACTTTCCTTGAAATTTCTCGCTAAGTTATGTATGTGCTTCATATTCTACTCATCTTTTAACGGCAAAAGGAGAGGAAGTTACTCGTTCCCGTAGCTTACTATGAGCGGTCATTCTCTTTTATCACAATATATAAACTCGCAAGGAATACTCATTGTGCATAAAAAAAGACAGACAACTAATTAGTTATCTGGCATCTGTGGCGGACAAAGAACATAAGGATCGTCCTGTACATTTTATAATTGGTTAAATGGGCGTGAGGATCTTCTGCAATCAATAAATAGTAGGCTTAATGTAGGAAATTGGCTGGAATGGTAGAGTGAAGAATAACGGAAATAAGAAAAAGACCACCTTTATGTGGTCTTAATTTAAAGTAACTTATTGAAGTAGTTGTAAAATATTTTCCGATTGTTTATTTGATTGAGCGAGCATTGCTTGGGCAGCTTGTAATAAAATATTATTTTTCGTGAATATTATCATACCTTTAGCCATATCAGTATCGCGGATACGTGATTCAGCAGATTGAAGATTTTCAGATGTATTGGTAACTGAATTATAAGCGTGTTCAAGTTTGTTTTGTTGTGCCCCTAGACTAGAACGTACACTGGAAACAATATTGATAGCACCGTCGAAACTACTAATACTACTTTGAGCCAATGAGCTATCCAAAACTGAAACACCATTAATACCTATGGCCTGTGAACGAATATCAGGTATTATTAATTCTGTTGTCTGACCAGAATTGGCTCCTATTTGAAGCTTTAAACCGTTATTTGTAGGATCTGGATCTGTTGGATCTGTTGGATCTGTTGGATCTGTTGGATCTGTTGGATCTGTTGGATCTGTTGGATCTGTTGGATCTGTTGGGTCTGTAGGGTCTGTAGGGTCTGTAGGGTCTGTAGGGTCTGTAGGGTCTGTAGGGTCTGTAGGGTCTGTAGGGTCTGTAGGATCTGTATGGTCTATAGGTCGATTTTCTCCTGCTGTTAATTGAATAAGCCCTTCAACACAACCAACAGTGGTTCCAGGAGGTAGTGTTCTATGACGCAGATCAATTGTCACACCGTTATATGAAAATATTAAACTAGGATTATCTTTTGTAATAAACTTAGTATACTCATTTCCACCTGGGGGACGAGTCAGAATAGACATACTTTTCAGAACTCCATTAACATACTCAGCAGTTATTACGATGTCTGTAAAATAACCATTCGCAGGGTCATCAATAACCTTCTCGCCTTCATTAAGCTTAATTTTATTTTTCTCATTAGGGTTTTCGAGACTATTGAAATTAATCCAACCATCTTCTACTGTATACGTGCCTCCATTAACAGTTAATGATGAGGTTGGTGAAGGTGGTGAAGGTAGTGAAGGTAGTGAAGTTGACGAAAGTGATGAAGTATTTAGTGAACCATTAAGTAATTTTTTAGTATTAAATTCCGTATTATTACTAATAGATGTAATTTCTTTTTTAATCTCTTCTAATTCCATTTGGATCATTGCTCTATCACTATCTGTATTGGTGTCATTCGATGCTTGCACACTTAACTCTCTTCCGCGTTGAAGAAGTGAATGCACTTCATTTAAAGCCCCTTCAGCTGTTTGTATTAATGAAATACCATCCTGAATATTTTTTCCGGCCATATTTAAACCACGAATTTGCCCACGCATTTTTTCAGAGATTGCCAGTCCAGCTACATCATCTCCTGCATGATTGATTTTATATCCAGAAGATAGTTTCTCTAATACACTATCAGCCTTTTTCTTATGTTGTGTTAATCTGTTGTTTATATTTAGGGATGAAATGTTATGTCTTACTCTCACAAATATCTACTCCTTTCGAAATCTCCTTTTCATCATATTGAAAAAATAACAAAGGGTAGCTACCTGCAAATGAATAATATTTGTTATTTTCTACAGTTATTAACACTAGCAATCCTCTCAAAAAGATACAAATCAACTTTTGCTGGTTTTTGAACATATGTTGATATTCACTTTTCTTGAAATTTCTCGCTAAGTTATGTATGCGCATCATATTCTACTCATTTTTTAACGGCAAAAGAAAAAGGAATCTGCTTGTTCCTGCACCTTGTAAGGGTACGTAAATTCCTGATATAGCCTACAAAATATGAGCTACTAGCTCGGGAGCGACAACGACAATGTTTTCTCTGTACAACAATTAAAGGAGGCTACGTTTAAAACGTAACCTCCTTTATATTGTTCAATCTATTGCTTTGGCTGTGGAGCCTTATTTCTTATAGACCTTCTTGAATGTCGCCTTACTAGTTCGGACAGAACGGAAAATAAGCTGTATCAGTACCTCTGCAAATACAAGTCCTATAACGATAGCACCTGTAATTAAAAATGCCTTAAACCCATACTGTAGCCCTTGTATATAATCAGCTTCTACAACATTTCTCATTGCATTGTAAGCCATGCCTCCCGGAACTAGTGGGATAATCCCACCAACAATAAAAATAATCATCGGCATTTTGAAGCGTCGTGCATACAAATGGGCAACGATTGCAATGACGAAAGAGCTAAAGAACGAGGCATATACGATATCCATGCCATGCTCTGTTAGGATGAAGTAAATCATCCAGCCTACTACCCCAACAAAACCACAATAAATGAGGTTTTTTCTCGGTACATTAAAAATAACTCCGATACCCGCCGTCGCAAAAAAGCTAAGAATCAACTGTATGAAATAGTCCAAGTCGCATTCCTCCTAAAACGATAGAGTGACGGCAATAGCTGCACCGATTGCAAAAGCTGTTAAAAAGGCCTCTACGCCCTTCGCCATCCCTGAAATAAAATGACCTGCTATTAAATCCCGAACTGCATTCGTAATCAAAATACCTGGTACTAGTGGCATAACAGAACTAATAACAATTTTATCTATTTCCGTACCATGGCCATACTTCACTGAAAAGACAGCAATCGTTCCTACTACTAATGAAGCTGTAAATTCTGAGAAAAATTTCACTTTTGTTAAGTCATTTATCAATAAAAGCACTAGGAAGCCTAACCCCCCTGCCAAACAAGCAAAAAGGAAATCAGACCACCCTCCCTTAAACATTATAAGGAAACAACCACTCGCAAGAGCCGCTGATATGACTTGAATATATGTGGGTAAAAAATAATTTGTTTTTTGTATCGACTTTAGCTCGTCATAAGCGTCTTCTAATGTTATCATGTGAGATGTGAGTCTCCGAGATACTGAATTTACCAAGGCTATTTTTTGTAAATCTGTTACCCTGTTGGAAATTGATGAAATTCTCGTTGGCTGTGTCTTGCCTAATGAAAAGATGATCCCTGTGGGTGTGGCATAACATTGCGCATCTAGCATATTTTGAGAATGTGCCATACGTAGCATTGTATCCTCCACACGGTATGTTTCTGCACCACTTTCAATCATAATTCGCCCCGCAAGCAATAAGCAGTCAATCGTAAGTTCATTATCCACTTCATGTAAAACCATTACAGTTAACTACCTCCTTTAAAAGGTTCCTTGCCAATAGTATCGAACTGCAAATAAAAACTCAACTAAAATTTCAACTTTTAACACAAAAGTATTTTAGCTTTCATATGATGAAAATGATAAGCTAATGAGTCATTTATTCATGAGGATTGTTTCCCACAAATTAATAGCAAAACTTCGTAGATTCGTATAACTTTTTCAATGACTAACACGTCTGATTGTATAGAAAAATAAATACGGAAAGGAGCGTCTCCCTCAAAATGCCGGAACGCAGAAAAAAACGCGGGCCAATGATTGATTTCCTATTAATCGGCCTCATCATTTCATTAACAACTATTATTTTAGTCATTATCCTATCAAAGGATGACTTTAAGTTTCAAAAAATCAGTGCCTCAAAAGAGACAGATACAAATTCAATAACGAGTAACCTATCCACTGAAAGCTCTGCGTTTCCAGGTATACGTATTGTAACCGATGTTTCTAATGATAAGCGAACACCTTTTGCTATTCACTATCCAGAAACAGATAATAAAGCTTTTAATGATGCTGTACTAAAGTACATAACGGATTCAAAAGAAAACTATCTGTCATCTATGAAAAAAAATAAAGATAAAGAGGCAATGGGTGAGCTGAATATTAGTTTGGAAACTTTCCCATACCAGAAGCACTACTATTCCTTTGTGCTAACAAAAACGTTGTATACAGGTGGAGCCAATCCTGATATTTCAACAAAAACATTCTTTATCAATCATGAAACTGGTAAATTAATTTCCATTGAAACATTGTTAAATAACGATGAAAACAACTTATCGGCATTAGCTACTTATGTACGTAAGGACTTACAACAAAATCCTAAGTTAAAGGAAGACCTTTTCAAGGATGATGTCATCAAGTCAACTGAACCGAAGTGGTCTAACTTCCATCGCTTTGCTATCGTTGATAGTTCGTTACAATTCTATTTTGATGAGTATGAGATTGCTAGCGGAGTAGCTGGTCCACAAACTGTGAAGCTTCCCCTTTCACTTATCAATCCATTGTTAGCTTCTGAATTCCAGATTGCTATGGAAAAACCGACGAAGCCAGTTAACGTAGGTGATCCAAACCAAAAACGCATTGCCTTAACTTTTGATGATGGTCCACATCCAAAAGTTACCGAACAGATTTTAAATACGCTCGATAAATATAACGCAAAAGCTACCTTCTTTATGCTTGGTAGTCGCGTACAATATTACCCTGACATCGCAAGAGATGTACTTGCAAGAGGACATGAAATCGGTAATCATTCATGGGACCATCCTGTATTAACAAAACTGCCACTGGAGCAGGCAGTGAATCAATACACATCTACATTTGCGGAGATTGAAAAAGCCATTAATCACAAGCCAACTGTATTTAGACCACCGTATGGCGCAACAAATGATACGATTAATGCCCAAATTCCAATTCCTGTTGTTTTATGGTCAATCGATACATTAGACTGGAAGCATCGCAATGCGCAACAGCTCCTACCTAATGTTAAAAATAATATACACAATAACGCCATTGTCTTAATGCATGATATTCATCAATCGACTGCCGACGGTCTTGATGCTGTACTTGCTTATTTACAAGGGCAAGGCTATGAATTCGTGACAGTATCAGAAATTCTTCCATATCGTCAAAAATAATTAAAGAAAAAGTCCAATGAACTCAAGGTTTATTGGACTTTTTTGTGTTAATTTATTTCAATGAGTTAAAGTGTCACGCACAGTCTTGTGTGTGACACCTTTTTGCCCTTCTGAAGGCGGATGTCGATAAAATTCAGAAGTTGGGCGATAAAACGCGAAAGTTGATCGATAAACTTTTAAAGTTGGGCGATAATCCCCGAAAATGTCCCGATCAAACTAAAATCAACCCCTCGCTTTGCAAAAGAGCCTAACTTTATTTAATACACCGACGTGTTTTTCAACAACATGAAAAGTCCAATAAACTCACCTTAAGTTTATTGGACTCTTTTCGTTATTTAATTGTTAATGTATCAAGTGGTTTGAAGTCTTTTAGTTGATAACTCTTTACTTCGTTGCGAGCTACTGTGTAAAGCGCGTCATCTATATAGACTACTCGCTGTACAAGCTGCTCCCAGTTTTCATACTGATCGCCCTTACTTTTATTAATGATATTTCCTTTTAGAACGATGCCTTTCTCTGCAGTGATTTCATAGATTTGTGCGCCTTGACCTTTGTAGACAATTTCATCGCCCTTTCCTGCATCATATAGGATAACTGGGAAACCAAAGTAATTGTATTCCTTGTTGCGGAATAACGCTTTAGGATTGTATTGAACATCGGAGTACGAACCTTTACCACCGATTTTTACGGTTGACTGTTCCTTTGGATGTTTGAAATCTGACACATCAAATAGTGACATTTTCATGTTTGTTGTCACCGTAAAATTACGCTTCGTATAGGCATCATAGCGTTGCTCCGTATCATAGCCGATGCCGATTAAATGTGTATCGTCTAATGGATGTAAATAGTTACTAAAGCCTGGAATCTTTAGCTCCCCTAGCACAGTTGGCTTTTTCGGGTTTGCTACATCAATCACAAACAGTGGATCCACTTGCTTGAATGTTACTACATATGCTTTTTCGCCCATAAAGCGTGCAGAATACACTTTTTCACCAGGAGCTAAATCTTTTACAGCACCGAGCTGCTGCAATTTATTATCTAAAATAAATAGGTGATTTTTTGATATTTGTTGTTCATCCCATGCATTTCCTTCCGTTGTAACGATGCGGAAATTACCTTTATATTCATCCATTGAGTATTGATTTAACACAGATCCTTTTACTTCCGTAGTACCTACAAAATTCATGTCAGTTCCATCAACATTCCATTTAAAAACTTGTGTATTCGTTGTTCTTGGCATCCAGATTCTATCCATCATGATGCCAGCAGCAGGCACTATATTTCCGTCATAAATAGGTGTTGTTAAATAAAGTGCATTCTCCGACATATAAAGTCCACTACTGCCACCTAAGTATCCTTTCGTATTCGCCGTTTTCTGAGCACCATTTTTTAAGTCCACCGCTGTCATTAAGCTATATGTTCCATCCATTGTATTTGGTAAAATAGAAATTTTCTCTAGAGGTAAACTTTTATATTCTTTTCCTTCTACACTATCATATGTTTTCGGTTTTAAGTCTGACGCTTTTTTCTCTCTAAGCATCCAATAATTCGGATGCATATTACCGATTAAATATAATGTGTCATTTGTAATTCGAATATCTTGTAAATACCCCTCTTGCCCCACTTCACGTATTAGCTTTGGATTTTTTGGATTTGAAATATCATATAAAGAAGCTTTCGTCATGCTCGTGCCCATTTTTTCTAAATATTCATCGCTAATTGCTATTAATAAATGGTCGTATACTGCTAGCTTCGAAATATATTGGGTTTCCTTCATCTTGATCGTTGTTGCTAGCTTTAAATTTTTCGGATCTTTAGCATCCACTACAGTAATGTTCTGATCTTTTACAGCGTAAATATAGCCATCTTTGACAACGACTATATCACCCTCCTCCACGCCTTCGACTTGATTATTCGTCGTTGAGGAGTCCTTTGCACTTGCTTTGTCCTCGCGACTCGCCATTTCTGTGTTTGCTTCTTCACGCACCTCTCTTTGTGCATTAGTTATAAGTGTTTCAAAATATTGTTGTAACTCTTTTTCTGATTTGACGGCTTCCAGCTTTTCAATGATGGTGAATGCTATTTCTTGCGATGTTGTTTTCGGACCACCTAGTACAAACGCTTCTTTCTTCACATGTAATTTATAGCTACCAGGTACCAAATCTCTAATGAGAACTGTCTTGTTATCATCTGTTAATGCGACAGTGGCTGTTACCTTTTGATTTTTGCTATTTGTTACGTAAACATTGTCTTCCGTTATTTTGCTTGCCTTTAGTGCCTTCGTAAAGGATACTTGCCAGCTATGAGTTGTCTTACTCTCATTTGTAGTCTGTGCCTCCACTTTCGGGGTCGACATGAGCGTAAAAATTCCTGGCAAAATAGCTAGTACGATGATGATTAGCAATGCTAGCCACTTATTTTTCATTATTTTTCCTACCTTTCATAAAGTTGTTTATTATTTAGACTACTTAAGAGCAAAAGAGTTACATTATTCCGAAATTTTCCTCAGTAAAAAAACGAGAGGACGTGAATCCCTCTCGTTTTCAAATTAGCTTCTACTATTGTACTGTTACTGAATACGCACCATTTTCATTATCAAATTTGTAAATGTATAAATAATATTTGCCTGGTTTCGCATTATATTTACCTTTTATATTATTTCCATCTTCCTGTCCATATGCTACGTAATTTCGCATATCAGACTCATGACAAAGCACCCATGTCATGCCAATTTGATTTTCATTCAGGACAGAAATATCGATTTCTTTTGGAGACGTAACATCGAATGTGTATACATCCGTATGATCATCATCCATCAAGCTACCTTTTAAGGGCTTATTAAATGGAATCATATTCGCTTCTTCTGGACGATTATTTGGTTCTAGCTCTGTTTGTGCACTATTTTGTACATTTACTGTATATGTCCCGTTTTCATTATCAACTTTATAAATATATAGATGATACTTCCCTGGTTCCGCATGAAGTTTACCTTTTATACTATTTCCATCTTCCTGTCCATATGCTACATAATTTTGCTTATCAGACTCATGATAAAGCACCCATGTCATGCCAATTTGATTTTCATTTAAAACAGAAATATCGATTTCTTCTGCAGATGTAACATCGAATGTGTATACATCCGTATCATCATCACCAACCAAATCACCTTTTAGGGGCGTATTAAATGGAATGGTCTTCGCTTCTTCTGAATGAGGTTTCTCTGTTTGTACGCCTTTTCGTACAGATACAATTGTACGATCTTTACTTTCTATTCCCTTATCATTTTTCACTGTTAATGTCACATTATATGTGCCTTCTTTTTCGTATACATGAGTAGGGTTTGCCTCATCACTTGTTTTGCCATCGCCAAAATTCCAAAGGTAAGAAACGATTTTACCATCCTTATCTTTTGAACCATCGCTCTTGAACTGAATTTCTTCATTTTCGACTCCAGCATATGGACCATTGATATTTGCAATAGGCGCTTGATGATCTCCTTCATCCGTCGCAACGCCGTGGAAAACAATATCATATTCAAATTGGTTTGCTGCATTCACACGGTAGTTGACGAAATACGCAGTCACTGTTTTATAGCCGCTCCACTCTTTTTGCGACAGCTGCTCCAGCACTTGGTTCACTTGCTTACTCATCGTTTTCCAATCGTTAGATTCACCTTGTGTTTCACTACCTACATACGTACCTTCGAGTGTAAATGTATTAAAGAATTGAGACTTATGTTTTGTCATTTTTACATCTTTTACGTTAGCAACTTCGGCAATTTCTTGCTCCACTTCAGTTAACGCTTTTGGTGTATGTTCCACTAAATAATCTTCTGCTACTTGTGGCACCTCGTATTTTTCTTGATTATCAATCAATTGCTGCATATACGCTTGGTATTCCGTATTCAGTTGTGAATCTTTACTTAAAGAATCACGATACGCATCATAATTTGTCACATCGTTTGCACGAATTAAATCTTGAATTCTATCAAATGTCTCAAATTGATGAGTATACATATAGGACTGCAGCGCAAACGAATAGTTATAAAAATCCCATGATCCATATTTTGCAAACAATGTCTGTTTAGCTGTATAACGTTGTGATGGGTCATCTGATAATCCACTAATAATACTGTTACGTGGAACAACATCATTTGTACGCGTTGATCCTGCAAAGAATTCTGCATTTCCTTCTTGGAACCAAGTTAGTCGTTCATTTTGATACATATCACCTGTCCCGAATAAACCAGGAACCTCGTATCTTCCTTGTAAATAATGTGTGAATTCATGACGGAACAACTCTTCTAAACTATAAATACTTTGCTCCGGCGTACGTTCATATGTAAAGAACGTACCCTTCTCTTCAATATAAATACCACCATTATTTGTTTCATAGCCGTACAATTGACGGTTTAAGCGATATTGATCTGGAGAGTCATAAATGACAACTGTTAATACATCATCAGCATTGCCTGGCTCTAATGCTTTATCATTCCCAATGACACGGTGATATTGTGCTTTTACTTCTTTTGCAGCCCAGTATAATCTTTGAATTTTGTCATCTGTTACATTAGCTCCCGTCTTAAAGACAATCGAGCCGTTATCAAATGTATATGTTTTCGGTAAATACTGCTTCTTGCCCTCTTCACGCATTTTCTCTAAATCTACTTCATTTCCACTAGAGTCTTTTCCACCATAATTTGTAGTAAGTTGCTCTACTGCTACAAAATAAGCTTCACTTAAATATGGATACATATGCATTGCTTGTGTAACAACTTCTAAACCTATATCCGGATTACTATGGAATATCCCTAAACGCCCTGCATAATAAATACCATTATTAATTAACCAACTATTGTTATCTGTCACCTTATGTAAAAGCGCAATGTTATTCACTTCATTGATGAAACTATCAATCTTGCCATACCACATCGTCGTATTCGCTTCTTTACCTGTCTGATGCAAGTACGACTGTAAATCATAATCAATTCCATGTATTAAATCATAGATTGCTTGCCCTTTTAAAGAATCGCTTTCATATGTAGAGATATTTTCCTTATACTGTTTTAAAATCTTCGTAGCATACTGAACTGTTTCTGCATCACTAGAGGCATTACCGATTAATTTCCCATAAGCAGATACCACTTTATCTTGCTCATCTGTACCAAGTTTAAAGTTCGGATTTTTAGCCATCTCCTTTAATGCTGGTAAACACTGATCTTGGAAACTTCTCTCGTTTAAATAACCTAGTTCCTTATTATAAAATCCTAAATAAAAAGCAGAACGTAATACCTCAACAAATGTTTCAATACCTTTTGAATCATCTTTCGTAAAAGAACGTCCTCTTTTCCCCAATTCGTCGATGATTACCTGCATGCGCTCTTTATTTTGATAAAAAGCTTTTGTTTCCTCATTGAATTGGAATAGGTCTGTAATTTGATACCAACGAATATTTCCTAGCGTATCAATTAACTCACTATCGCTCATTTTATTAAGCTCTGCCGTCGAGTACTGTTCCTGCAATTGCTTCGTTTCAGCAAGCTTTATAGTTGGAGCTGGGTGTTCCGAAAAATCGCCAATTTCCAAACGTTTTTCAAATGACAATGTTTCATCAGCCGTTGTAGAATGTGTAACTTCATCATTCGAAGTCACTATGCCGGCAGGCTTCATTTGTAATACATTATAAGGCGTTTTTTCTGCTGCTGATGCTTCTGCTTGTAACGCTCCGAACGACAGTGCCATTGTACTTACTCCAAGTAACACTTGATTGAGTTTTAATTTTTTCTTCATAAAAAATCCTCCTATGGTACTACATCTATAATTCGGTAATACGTTGATTATTTAGAACTATATCACCTTTTTAAAAATACCATATTATGTGAGCAAAGCAACATTAAATGTTATATTATAACAATATTTTCTAGTATAATTTGAACGTTAAGACACAATTGAAGCATAAAAATAGGTACAATTGTAACTAAATGGAATATCTTGTTTGAACATAAAAAAAGAACCCTAAATTCGGATTCTTTTTTTAAAACGCTTACTCTTCAAATGGCCATTTCGGTAGCATTTTTGCTAATGGCTTATCTTGGCGGGTTCCTAATACATAGTCCGCCTGCATAATTGTATGAATCTCCCGCGTGCCTTCATAAATAACGGGTGCTTTCGAATTACGCAAATAACGGGCAACTGGATATTCATCCGAATAACCATATGCTCCATAAATTTGCACTGCATCATCTGCAGCTTTATTGGCAAAATCACAAGCCTGCCACTTTGCTAATGATGTCTCTCGCGTATTACGTACACCTTTGTTTTTTAATTCTCCAACACGATAGACAAGCAAGCGGCTCATTTGATAGCCAGCTTCCATTTTGGCAATCATTTGCCCTACTAGCTGGTGCTCACCAATAGGCTTTCCAAATGTTTCGCGTTCATGACAGTATTTCACACTCGCCTCGAGACACGCTTGAATGAGACCAACAGCGCCAGCAGCTACGGTAAAACGACCATTATCTAACGCGGACATTGCAATTTTAAAGCCTTCTCCTTCTTCTCCTAGACGATTCTCTACAGGTATACGTAGATTGTCAAAAAAGAGCTCACCCGTGTTACCAGCACGAATACCGTATTTACCTTTAATCGCCTTCGACGTAAAGCCCGCCATAGAACGCTCTACGATAAATGCACTAATGCCATGATGCTTCTTCGATTTATCCGTATAAGCAAAAACGATAAAATGGTCAGCTATATCACATAAGGAAATCCATGTTTTCTGCCCATTTAATACGTAAAAGTCTCCATCTCTTATAGCGGTCGTAGACATAGCAGCTACATCTGATCCCGCTCCAGGCTCTGTTAAACCGAACGCTCCAATCCGAACACCTTTCGCCTGCGGAACAAGATATCGCTGTTTTTGAACCTCTGTTCCCCATTGCATTAAGGTCATACTATTCAGGCCTGTATGAACGGAAACAGCTGTACGAAATGCTGTATCTCCACGTTCAAGCTCTTCACAAACAATGGCGAGTGCATTGTAATCCATACCACTGCCACCGTATTGTTCTGGGACACAAACGCCCATTAAGCCAAGCTCAGCTAGTCTTGACCAAATCTTCGGATCGAAGCAACCTTCAGCATCCCACTTCGCAATATGTGGAAGTATTTCATCATCCACAAACTTCCGTACTGTTTTACGTAACATTTCCTGCTCAGTGGTAAATTCGAAATTCATGACCGAGCACCTACCATTTCACGATCATTGCAGACGTATGAGACGTTTCCTTAATAACTACACCACGTTTAGCCATTTCTTCAATATAAATGTCGCCCGGAACAATTGATTCAGGTGCAAATACACCGCGCTCTGTAATTTTATTTTCTCCAATCATTTGAGCAACGACAGAGATTGTATTGGCTGTTGAGCGAGCCATAGCTGTTTCATTAATCGACATATCTTTAGTTACAACCATTTCGTACTCATACGTCACTTGTTGCTGTGCCTTTTCACCCGCTACAATAACACGCAATAGCACAGCATCTGGTTTTGAACCAAGCTCAAGTTTCTTTTTAAGTGCCTCACGAACAACTGGACGTACAGAAACCTCCTGATTTTCTACCTCTACCTTATTACTAGCATCGAGGAATCCTAAATCAGCTAGTAGCTTAAATTTCTCTGCATGTCCTTTATAACGAATTGTTTTATATTCTAATGTTTGGACATTTGGGAATGTCTTATCCAACGTCGATATACCGCCAGATGTATAAAATGCCTCAAGCACACCAAAATCTTTGAAATAAATAGGTTCAACGCCTGATAATGACGGAACTTCTTGAAGTTTACCTTTTAGAATCACTTTTGATGGCTCTGTATAATGATCAAAGACACCATCTAAAGAAAATACGCGTGTATAGTGAAGAGGTGGCTTCGGCTCTGTAGGAATACCGCCTACAAATAGTTTAATAGATTCTACCTCATCTAATTTCGAAGCACCGTAGCCCGCTAAAATGTTGACCATACCCGGAGCAACACCCAAATCCGGAATAATAGTTACACCTTTTGCTTTTGCCTCTTCGTCGAGATTTAATATTTTTTCTGTGACACCGCCAATATGACCACCTAAATCCACAGAATGAACACCCGCCGCGATAGCTGCTCTTGCTACACGCTCATTAAAGGCATAAAATAATGCATTAACGACTACATCACCTTTTGAAATAACCTCCATTAACGAGTCATCGCGCTCTGCATGAAGCTCTACAACCTCAATTTTATCTGTATTTAACGAATCTACAAAGTCCTGTGCTATTTTCACGTCAATATCCCCTAAAAATACACACTCCACTTTGCTATTTTTTATTAAATCACGAGCTACCTCTTTACCCATTAAACCTGCACCTAATACAACAACTTTCATCAAGAACATCCCCTTTCATTGATCTGTTATTCTGTATCGATTTGTGCTCTTTGTAATTTCCCGCTATAGTCTACATAAATACTTTTCCACTCTGTATAGACATCCAAGGCAGCTACACCCGAGTCGCGGTGACCATTCCCCGTACCCTTTGTCCCACCAAATGGCAAATGAATTTCAGCACCTGTTGTGCCAGCATTCACATAAACAATACCTGTATCTAAATCTCGTTGTGCGCGGAAAATCGTATTCACATCTTGTGAAAAAATTGAACTGGATAAGCCAAATTTTACGCCATTGTTTACTTCGATTGCTTCATCTAAACTTGCTACTTCAATAAGAGAAACGACCGGGCCAAAGATTTCTTCCTGTGCAATAATCATGTCAGGTTTCACATTGGTAAATAGTGTAGGCTCATAATAAAACCCTTTGTCATAAGGAGGCTCAGCTAAAATTCTACCTCCAGCTAACAACGTCGCCCCTTCCTGTTTGCCTATTTGCACATAGTGATTAATCTTTTCCAATGCAGCTTTGTTAATGACAGGTCCGATTTTCACACTTTCATCTAGACCGTCACCAATTGTTAGCTTATGCATTTCGTCTAATAGGCGTTTTTCTAGTTCCTCTCTTACATCTTTATGCACGATCACGCGACTACATGCTGTACATCTTTGACCAGCAGTTCCAAATGCACTCCATAGGATTCCTTCAGTCGCAAGCTGTAAATCGGCATCATCCATCACGATGACTGCATTTTTCCCGCCCATCTCTAATGAAATTTTCTTCAGGTGTTTACCACCCAACTCCGCTACTTTACTCCCTGTTGTTGTAGAGCCAGTAAATGAAATGACCTTAACGTCTGGATGTTCAATTAATGCTGTTCCAACTGTTGGCCCTGTACCGAAGACGATGTTTGCTACTCCATCAGGTAAGCCAACCTCTTCAAAAATTTTACCCATTTCATACGCCATCATCGGTGTTTCATTCGACGGCTTCCAAATGAACGTATTGCCAGCAACAATTGCCGGGAACGACTTCCAAGTGGCAATCGCTACAGGGAAATTCCACGGAGTTATTAAAGCTACAACGCCAATAGGTGCCCGTACACTCATGGCAAATTTATTGGCTAGCTCAGACGGTGTTGTCTCCCCAAATAACCTTCGCCCTTCACCAGCCATATAATAGGCCATATCGATCCCTTCCTGTACTTCACCTCTAGCTTCTTCAATAACCTTTCCCATCTCTTTTGTTAAAACGGTCGCTAAATGTTCCTTCTTCTCTTTCATTTTTTGACCGATGGCATATAAATAGTCAGCACGTTTAGGCGCAGGTACTAATGCCCAGCTTTTTTGTGCCTGTTTTGCAACCGCTACCGCTTCATCTACCTCACTTGCCGTAGAACGCGGAATCGTAGCTAGCTGCTCCCCATTTGCAGGATTGGTCACTACTATACTTTGTAAATGGGAAGTTGTTGCCCATTTACCACCGATATAGTTTTTCATTTCCACTACAAACACCCCCTGAAGTATCTATGTTGCCTCTATATCATCGTTACCAGTCGCATTGCTTTTAGATAGCTGTCATCTATTAATCTCTATGCAGAATCAAATATGTCAAAATTCCGAATTTTTAATATATAACAATCTATCAAGCATGCTTTTGATAAAATAATATTGGTGACAATCACCAGAGATTTTATTTCCTTTTAGCTAAGTTACAGATGAAAATCTTATGTGATCACTGAAAAAACAATCACAAATTTTCAGCTAAACGAAAATAAAAAATACTCATACTAGTTTTTTATATTCGACATTTTCTAGCTTATTCCTTTTTTTTCTTAAATAATTAATTATTCATTGAAACTTACATAACATATAATCGTATATAATACTAAATTGAATTTTGGAGGAATCCCATTATGAATAATCACGAAATTGACTACAAATTACATGGCGACGATATGCAATATGTGCAAGTTGAGCTTGACCCGCAAGAAACAGTAGTAGCTGAAGCTGGTGCTTTAATGATGATGGATGATGCTATCCATATGGAAACAATCTTTGGCGATGGTTCAAAAGGAAGCCAAGATAGTGGTCTTATGGGTAAATTATTTGGAGCTGGAAAACGCCTAATTACTGGTGAAAGTTTATTTATGACGACATTTACGAACGTTGGTTCAGGTAAACGTCACGTCTATTTTGCTTCTCCTTACCCAGGTAAGATTATTCCAATGGATTTAAGTCAATTAAACGGGAAAATTATTTGTCAAAAAGATGCTTTTTTAGCTGCTGCAAAAGGAGTTTCAGTAGGCGTTGAATTCCAAAAGAAAATCGGCGTTGGCTTCTTCGGTGGTGAAGGCTTCATTATGCAAAAACTTGAAGGAGACGGCATGGCATTTGTTCATGCAGGCGGCGCTATTCATGAAAAGGTGTTACAGCATGGCGAAGTATTGCGTGTTGATACAGGCTGTTTAGTAGCCATGACATCTGATGTACAATACGATATCGAGATGGTTGGAGGCGTAAAAACTGCATTGTTCGGTGGTGAAGGTATCTTCTTCGCTACTTTAAAGGGGCCAGGTAAAGTATGGATTCAATCCTTACCATTTAGCCGATTAGCAAGCCGCGTCTTCGCTGCTGCACCAATTTCTCAAGGCGGTGGCGGTCAATCTAAAGGCGAAGGTGGCATCGGCGGTTTATTTGATATGTTTAATAAATAATAGACGCTATTTAAGAAACCAATCAGCATTCGCGTAGAATTTTTATAATTTTTATGCAGTGGAGGCTATGGCTACTCACCTTAAATTGAAGTGGTTGATTGGAGTGGAGACTGAGCGAATCCTCGGTGATTAGCAATAGAGGAACGGAAATCAACCCCTCGTTTTGCAAAGAGCCATACTTAATCAACAAGAAAGGAGCACATCACAATTAGATGTGCTCCTTTCTTCATTATCATCAATCTATTCGATTCGAAGGAGTTTGGCCCTGCCCGTAAGCAGTAAGTGCTTTAACGTTCAGCATCAGCATAGCCGTTCTAGTTTGGAGCGAGGCACTACCGATATGCGGGAGTGCTACAACATTAGGAAGCGTCAACAATGGATGATCCAACGCAATAGGCTCTTGCTCAAAAACATCTAGCCCTGCAGCCCACAGCTTACCACTTTTTAATGTGTCATAAAGTGCGTTCTCATCGATAATGCCACCACGTGACGCATTAATTAATACCGCATCATCCTTCATTAAAGCAAGTTCCTCTGCCCCAATAAGTCCTACTGTATCATCGTTAAAAGGTGTCATAATCACAACAAAATCCGATTGTTTTAAAAGATCCTCTAACGATACATATTGAAAGCCGTACATTTCCTCTGCCTCATGGCGACGTCTACGATTGTTGTATAAAATTTTCATATCAAAACCTTTTGCGCGTCTTGCAACAGCTTGACCAATACGTCCCATTCCAATAATTCCTATAGTGGACCCTGAAACATCTTTGCCTACTAATTGCATCGGATACCAGCTTTTCCATTTACCCTCACGCAAATATCGATCGCTTTCTGGAATTCTACGAGCCGTTGCAAGCAATAATCCCATCACAAAATCAGCCGTCGTATTTGTTAAAACTCCTGGCGTATTTGTCGCCATTATTCCGCGCTTACGCAAAGCTTTAATATCAATGTTATTAAATCCAACTGCTAAATTTGTCACAAGCTTTAAATGTGGTGCGTGTACTAATAGCTCTTCATCGACTTGATCAGCAAGCGTTACCCACAGTGCTTCACAATCTGCGACAGCTGCCAATAGTTTTACCCGCGGTATAACAATTTCCTCCTCCTCCCATTGTTTAATATCATAAAACTCTTCCAATGGTTCAACTATATGTGGCGGAAACTTACGTGTAATAAATAATTTCTTTTTCATATTTCGAACACCTCTCTACTCAATTCGCCTATAGCGTAACACTTAGAACGCTCATTTTCTAGGAATTTCTTATTTTTGCATTTATGACACTATTCCTTTTTTATCACTTCCCAAACTTCATCCGCCTATTTGGTGTTTTGTCCTTCTGAAAAGTGATTTTGTCTTATTATTTATGAAAAATAAAACTAGGCCTATCAGTTGTGGATAGCATATTATTTAAAAGGTTTGTTCATGAGCTAAGTTGATAGCGCCCAGTGAACGGAAACTCGCTATGGTAATAGGCCATACAAGTGATTTCTAATGAATTGGTTAGGGATAACATTTTGTTAAACGTATGCCATGCAAATAGGTTTATTGGAGTGGAGGATGGGCGACTCCTCGGGGATCAGCGATAGAGGCACGAAGGCTAAAAGCATCATGTCCTGTGATAACACCTCCGTGACCAACATCATGCTGTGGCTGTGGCTGTTGCTGTTGCTGTTGCTGTTGCTGTCGCTGCGCTTTCGCACAAACAAAACCAAAACCCTCTGCTACCGCTACGTTAGCACTACGCTTTCGCGCAAAAAACATCTGTTGGCCCGAGACCCTGGAGCAAGCATCGCGAGTGAAGCGACTCATCGGACGCCCCCAGGAAGCTTTGCTCTGTGCGAAAGCGAAGCGGCAGCAACAAATGTTTTATCTGTGCGAAAGCGAAGCGGCAGCAACAAAGCGCCTATCCGGAACGGAAATCACCCCTTCACTATGCTAATAAATAAAAAACTATGCACAGTTTTATGCATAGTCGTTAAAATTCTCTAATTGTTGTATCTAAACGATTGGCAACTTGTTTTAATTCCTCGGATGATTCTCCAATGGTTTCTATAATTTCCGCCAATTCTGTTATTTTTAGTCCGACGTTTTGGAAGTTTGAGATTGAACCGTTTACTGAACCAGATATGGCATCAAACGCTTTTAAAGAATCCGAGTTTTGCTCAATACTATCGTTCACCAGCTCTTGGATCTCATGAATAGCTTGAACAACATGTTTTGTAATACCATTCGACATCGTAATAAGGTCCCCAATTTGTTCAACTGAACTTTTCGTCTGGTCTGCAAGCTTACGAACTTCACTCGCCACGACAGCAAAGCCTTTTCCGTGCTCCCCTGCACGTGCAGCCTCAATAGCTGAATTTAACGCAAGTAAATTTGTTTGATCAGAAATCCTTTTCACTATTTCAATAACAGCATTAATTTTAGAGGAAGAGTGATTTAATCGCTCCACCATAGCCGACATTTCAACTGTTTTATGATGAATCTCCCCTGTTTGCTCATTGATTTGGACTATTTTTGAATAACCTTCAGACGATACCTTTTGCATTGTTTTTGCCTCGTCGATACTGTCCTTCAAGTATTCATTCACTTCCTTAGCGTTATCAACAAGTTCGGTCACTGTTTCATTCGTGCTATGAGATTGAGTATCTAGCTGCGTAGATATCCCACCTATAACTTCCTTCACATGTACTCGAACGCTATCCTGTTGCTGTTCCATTAATGTCTTAGCATAATGATCATATTCCTCTAGGACAATCTGTTGTTCAAAGCTACATATTTTACTAATCGCTTCGCAAAACTTTTCTTCTTCTTCCCTCGTTAATTGAAGCGTATATACAATCTTTCTTAACAATTTTTCAAGATTTTGAAAGGCTGCTAAATACCACTTGGGATACAGGTTAATCTTTACATGCATTTTTGCGACCCGTCTTCTCTTCTCCAAAAATGCATCATCTATACGCCCTTCGAACATTTCTATAATATGGAGGCGTAATGTTTGGCGTAAACGCTCACTAGAACTGTACTTTTCAATAACTTCACATAAGTCTGGCACACTTTCAATTGCCTGATAAAATGCGGCTACCACCTCTGCGACATTTCGTTCAACATATGGCTTTAAACTTTTAATTAATTGCAAATCTTCTTTCGTCAGATTTACTAGATTTAACTGTTGTAAACGTTCCTGATCTTGAATAATAACGCCTATACTTGATTCGTCACTAATCTCAATTGTATTTTTCTTAGGTTTACTTCCAATATGAAACAAGTTCTACACCCCATCGCACCTATGTATATTCTACTAAAAACAAATAATTCTAAAATTAATTATACTGTCTATACAACTGAAATGACAATAAATAGGTAGAAAATATCTATTTTTGTAAAAAGCATTAATCTACCAACCTTACAAACAATACTTAATAACCATACCATTTTTCTTAGAACAGAATAAAATCGCTAAAAAAAAGCCACTCCTTCTTTAATAGAAGAGTGACTTTATACATTACATAAAGATAATAACAGCTAGTACAGCAGCTAATACTAAACGATAAATAGCAAATGGCATTAATTTCACTTTTGAAATAAGCGCTAAGAAGAATTTAATAGATAGTAACGCAAAGATAAATGAGCTAATGAAGCCCACTACATAGAATCCTAAATAATCCATAGATAACGTATCCCAGTTTTTCAGTACAGATACTAGACTAGCACCAGCCATAATCGGTACTGCCATAATGAAAGTAAAGTCTGCCGCCACGCGGTGACTCATTCCAAATAGAACACCACCCGATATTGTTGCACCCGAACGAGAGAACCCTGGCCAAAGTGATAAACATTGTACTAACCCTACTTTAAATGCTAAACCATAAGAAATTTTATCTAAAGAATCAACGCTTGGTTTTTTCGTTGCAAATTTATCTGCAATAATCATTAAAATTGCCCCAGCTACTAAAGCATAAATAACATGCTCCACTTTAAATAAATGATCATCGATAAAATCTTTCGCCGCAAAGCCAATTATAGTCGCTGGCAACATACCCACAATAACATGTGCTAAATTGAAGTGACCTTTCACTGAGTTCGATTGGCCTTCAATTTTATAAAGTCCCACTAAATTTAACATTCGTTTCCACATAACAACGATAACGGCTAAAATAGAGCCTAGCTGTACAACAATTTTAAACGTATTGGCGGGATACATCCCTAAAAACTCCTCTGTCTTTAACCACATATCGTCCACAATAATCATATGACCTGTCGACGACACTGGTGCAAACTCTGTCATACCCTCGACAAAGCCTAAAATAAGCGCCTTTAATAATTCAATGATATCCACATTGTCACCTTACCTTTTGTTAATTAAATACAAACATATTATAAAATACACTATGAGCTCATTGCCATAACGTGGGTTTGATTTCTGAGTGTCCAGTTCACCTTTTAACGAAAGTTTATATCCACAACCCATAGTTCAGAGCGGCTACCTAGTCGCATTGGAGGACCCCAAAAGCCAAAACCTGATGAAACAAGTGTATGCATTTTCTCCCTCAACTTATAACCATAATCAAGCTCAAATACACGAGCAGTAATATACTGATTGGGCCATAGTTGACCCTTATGTGTATGACCTGACATATGGAAGTCTACGCCTAGTTTTGCAGGCGTATTTAAATCATTCGGGGTATGATTCATGACAAACCAAGGTAAATCATCAGTTGTCTTCAATGCATCTAATTGCTTTCTATCTTTGTTTGTAATATCTTCTTGACCCGTTAATACTAACACATTATCGATTCTAATAGTTTCATCACACAAAATTTTTACATTTGCGTTTTCCATCTCTTCAATAAACTCAGGGATTTTCTTGCCATAATACTCGTGATTGCCAAGTACACCATACACGCCATATGTAGATGATAATTGCTTCATCACATCTGCCATTCCCTCTTTAACAAACCATTTAGGATCATCATCCACAATATCTCCTGCTAAAAAGACGATATCTGGCTTTGCTTCATTCGATAAAGTTACGAAGCGCTGTAAATGACTTTTATTTGATAGAACTCCTAAATGAAAATCTGATGCAACTACAACTCTCATCGATTCTAGTTCACTACTCTTTTTATCCATCGTTATGTCTAAATGACGGACAACGGGTGAATACGCTAGATAGGTGCCCACAACCCCTAATACAAACAACATAGCAATGGCTATACTACCAACTATCTTTACACTGCTAAAGGGACTTAGCCAAATAATCAAGTGTGCTACTAAGCAAAGCAATAATCCATATTCAAAAATAAACATCCAGTAATTACTGATGATTGAAAACATTCGCAAAGACTCATGCAATCTACTAATAATAATACTAAACGCAATGATATACAGCACTAACCAATATAAAATTGGATAGCGGAACCACCCCATCGCCACAAGCCACTGTTTTAATCCCCACCCTAAGTAAAAAGTTAAACCACTATATATACTTATTAAAAGAATTCCACCAATTACTTTAGGCATATTTTAGTTCCCTACTTTCATATAGTCTTAGTTGATTATAGCATTCTCTTCTAGAAAGTAAGGGTAAAGGGGCAACTATCAGTATTGCAAGTGTACATCTTCTATATAATTTAATCGTATGATTTACATGACAATCTAATTAGGAAAGTTACAATATTGTCATCTAGGCAACCTAAAAAACTATAAATAATACACTTTAATTTTTCTGAATATTTAGGTAACATAATAGTTGCAACAGGAAATTTATGCATGTACGCGCAAAAAAGGGGTGTTGTTCATATGACAAAATATAAATTTGAATCAACGGAGCATGAGTTATTCCGTAAAACTTTACGTAAGTTTTTAGCAGAGGAAGCCGAGCCACACTATCCACAATGGGAGAAAGATCATCTTATTCCACTTGAGTTTTGGCGTAAGCTTGGGGAAATGGGCTATTTATGCCCTCAAGTAGAAGAGCAATATGGCGGTCTCGGACTCGATTTTAGTTTTGGCGTTATTATTCAAGAAGAGTTAGAGCGTGTAGGTTCAAGCCTTATCGGCGTTGGTCTGCATAACGATATCGTCGTGCCCTATTTCGAGGCATACGGCTCCAATGAGCAAAAATCACGTTGGCTACCAAAATGCGTTACAGGCGAAAATATTACAGCCATTGCTATGACAGAGCCAGGTACAGGTTCAGATTTGGCAAACATCCAAACAACTGCCGTTCGGGATGGCGATCACTATGTCGTTAACGGACAAAAAACATTTATTACAAACGGTATTCATACAAATTTAGCAGTCGTTGCTGTAAAAACAAATCCTCAGGCAGAAAAGAAACATCGTGGCATTAGCCTCCTTGTCATTGAGGACGGGACACCAGGCTTCACGAAAGGCCGCAAACTCGAAAAAGTTGGCATGCACGCGCAGGACACAGCCGAGCTATATTTCGAGGATTGTCGCGTCCCTGTAGAAAACCTTCTTGGTGAAGAAGGTAAAGGCTTTATCTATATGATGGAAAAGCTACAGCAAGAGCGTTTAGCAGTGGCCATCGCCGCACAAACGGCCGCTGAAGACATGCTTGCTTTAACAATTGATTATGTAAAATCACGTGAAGCTTTCGGAAAATCAATTAGCGACTTCCAAAACACGCAATTCAAAATTGCCGAAATGGCAACAAAAATTGAACTCGGCAAATCCTTTTTAGAATCCTTAATAGAAGAACATATCGCAGGAAATGACGTTGTAACAAAGGTTTCAATGGCAAAATACTGGATAACGGAGAATGCACGTGAGCTCGCTGTCCAATGTATGCAGTTACATGGTGGCTACGGTTATATGGAGGAATACAAGATTGCTAGAAGATATCGAGACATTCCCGTCATGTCCATTTATGCAGGTACCAACGAAGTTATGAAAGTAATTATTGCTAAGAATTTAGGGTTATAACTGTGAAAGTGGTGTGTGTGGCTCTTCGATAGTAGAGTTGGTTCTCGTTTAGACTGGGGCGTTCCTGTGGGCGTCCGGTGAACCGCTTCGTTTTGATAATATAAAATTCTGGCGCAAATGGTGTGTAGGTTGAAAGTGTAGTGCTAGAGAATTGGCACGATTTAAAGTGAAGAGCCGAGGTGTCGGATAGATGGGGCGTAACGACGGATGGATGCGCAGAAGCGACGGTACGAAAAGTTAATGAGACGGATTGAAGAGCTGAAGTGACGGATAGAACCGTCAAAACGTGGATTGAATCGCCAAATTCGTGGATAGAACACCCAAAAACGTGGGTAGAACCGTCAATTTCGTGGATAGCCCCACAAAGCGACGGTATGATATGCCGTAACGACGGATGTATCGGCCATATCGACGGATGTATCCGCCCCAGCGACGGAACTAAGTGCCGAAGTGACGGATAGAACCGTCAAAACGTGGATTGAATCGCCAAATTCGTGGATAGAACACCCAAAAACGTGGATAGAACCGTCAATTTCGTGGATAGCCCCACAAAGTGACGGTATGATATGCCGTAACGACGGATGTATCCGCCCCAGCGACGGAACTAAGAACCATATCGACGGATAAAACCGTCATAACAAAAACAGCGGCAAAATGATTGCCGCTGTTTTTGGTTTATGCTGTTGGAATTCGAACGATTACTTTAAATAAATCTCCATCTACTTCTATACTCATGCGAGCACCATGCAAATCTACAATGGATTGTGCGATGGCTAGGCCTAGGCCTGAGCCTTCTGTATGGCGTGAAGCATCCGCTCGCTTAAAGCGTTCGAATAACTCATCGGCATTCTCACTAATTTCGTATTTTGCAACATTTTTCACTGTGAATTCAGCATCACCTTCTGCTGTACGTTTCAATGTGACATAAACTCGTGTGCCTTCTAATGCATATTTCAATACATTAACGATTAAATTATCGATTAGTCTCCACCATTTTTGTCCATCTACATAGGCGTAGATTGGCTCATGTGGTTTTGTCATGCGTAAATCTAAATGCGCCTGAGCTAAATCTTCCTCATGCTCCCCTACTGCTTGCTGGACAAGCTGGGTTAAATCAACTCGACTGCGATGAAGCTCCATATTACCACTCGCCATTTTAGATACTTCAAAAAGATCCTCTATTAGTAATTTTAGACGTTCTGATTTTTTATCAAGGATATGAATGTATTGCTTACGTTCTTCCTCTGTAATATCAGGATTTTTCAGTAAATCTGTATACGTAATAATAGATGTTAGTGGCGTGCGTAAGTCGTGACTAACATTCGTAATAAGCTCTGTTTTTAAACGTTCACTTTTTGCCTGCTCATGCATAGACGTACTGACGCCTTCCCTTAAATGATTAAGGTTTTCAGCATGCTCCGCGAGTGGTGATTTGCCCATTACTTTGACATCATGATTTAAACGCCCTTTTGCCATGTCTTTTGTATCCTTCATAATTCGGTTTAAGTAGCCCATTCTAGAAAGGAAAAGAAGCATAGCTGGAATACCGATCATCGCACAGAAGGCCAATACTAGGAAGGGGAATCCGCCACCTCCTATCAGTGTGGCAACAAGACTTCCGCCACCAAAAAATGCTGCCCCAATCATGACAATGGAATGTAATGCAATGGAACGGTTTATAAATACATCTGTAATGGATTCACCTAGAGACCATAAATAACTAGCTTTTAAATTCTCTTCTAATTTCTGCGCTGTATTCACTCGATCATACAACCAAATTAGCTGTACAAAGAACACCAAAGCAACCATGAATAATACACAAATTTTAAACAAAATAATCATTACATATCTTACATAATTATATGAATCGAAATTGCCTACAATCGATTCATAAGCAATTTGAGATGCTACCAAATATACAAATGCGCTTAATAATAATAATCCGATTGGGTAATCAATTCTCATCTTTGCCAAAGCTTCTTTTCCCTTTAAAGCTTGTATCATCTGTAGTACTTCTTTGCGTCCTTTCCATGCAAAAATAGCTGCCACAATACTCGTTAACCATATAAAGAAGAAAATGTATTGATGGATTATAAAATTGTTATATCCCACCATGATTTGTTCTGCTTGTGCTGATTTTTTTGAGATGGATATTATGCCAGTGTAATCAAAATTCTCACTAAGATCCTCTGTATCCAAGACAGTATCAGTTTGATAAACAATCCCGTTTAAATAACCACTACTAATATTTGAAGTCGTTAATGGATGTTGGTCCGTATACTTTATTTTGAAAGCACTACTATCTGAAACATTACCCGAACGAAATGTTTTACCTGATTCCGTGTTCGTTAATTCATAAGACCAGTGATTATTAGTTTTCACAAAACTCTTTGCTTCTTCTTGTACTGCATTTATATATTTATCAACAAGCTCTTCCCTTTGAGTGAGAATTTTTTTGCGGACATGCTCATCATCCCCAAAATTAGTTGTAATATCTTTAATTTTGGCGTCTCGCTCTTTCTCAAGCTTTGCTTTTAAATCCGCGGCATTTACATTAGCAGCTTCTTGAATACGCGCCTCATATTGGGCTTTAATATTACCTATCTGTTCTCCTAATGATCCATAGCGATTACGGTGTTCCTCGATTTCGCTTTGTGTCACCACAATTTTACTTTTTAAATCTTCAGCCGTTGGTACGTTTAACACTAATGGTCCTAATTCCGACTGAAAATTATCAAGTTGAGGTTGTAAATTTTCAGATTGAAAATAAGACTTCCCAATATATCGATACCCAATTTTTGAAAACGTAAAAATACCGAATATTGCCCAGATTAAACATAAAAGAGCGAGAAGAGGTTTCCAATTTTTCACCATATTTTTAACTCCTCTCTAAAAAATTCTCTCGAGCAATTGTAACATCCCCGGAGAGTGGGCAGTTACTATCTGATACGCATACACGCCAAAATAAATTAGTCCAATAACCCCTGCTACAAACCCTGCAATTGTAACATACTGCTCTATTTTATTTTTCCATTTTATAGCCAACGCCCCACACCACCTTTAAATAACGTGGATTTTTCGGATCTGCTTCGATTTTTTCACGTATTTTTCGAATGTGTACAGCCACAATATTTTCTGCATTGTAAGCTTCCTCATTCCATACACGCTCATAAATCTCTCCTATCGAAAATACACGTCCTGCATTTTTCATTAGTAATTCCGTAATTTTATATTCGATTGGCGTTAATCGAACAGGTTCGCCTTCTAAGTTGACTTCCTTTGCATCTTCATCTAATACAAGACCGTCGATTTCCACCTTTGCTGCACCTTCATTGTACGTCCCAAGTTGTACATAACGTCGCAGCTGAGATTTCACACGAGCCAATAGCTCTAACGGATGAAAAGGCTTTGTAACGTAATCATCTGCGCCTACAGATAGACCATGAATTTTGTCGCCATCCTCTGCCTTTGCACTAAGCATAATAATTGGAATATTGCGCTCTTCCCTAATTTTAAACGTCGCTGTAATTCCATCCATATTCGGCATCATAATATCTAAAATAATTAAATGTACTTCATTGTTTTCTAATTTTTCAATTGCCTCTAAGCCGTCAGCAGCTTTAATGACATTGTAGCCTTCATTTTTTAAATAGATTTCAATACCATCACGAATATCTTGATCATCGTCTGTAACAAGAACTGTTAGTTTCGTCATGATATACACCTCGCTCTCAATAAATAGTGTACCTTTTAAATCTTAAAAACCAGTTATTATAAAAATGAAGAAATTCTTAAGATTTTAATGAATCTCATCACCAAAACGTGTGGTTGATTTCCGTTCCGACTGGGCGCTTTCCCGGGGGGGCGTCCAGTCGGAACGGAAATCAAACTTATATACAGGATATTAGCAAGTCAATAACATAGTATCCCTTCTAAACAAAAAAAGACAAAGGTGCTATCAATCGTTCAAATGGTTGTACCTGTTAGACGAATTAATTAGAAAAAAAGACATTGTTAATAATAGCCCCACAGCCCATTAACATTAATAATACAGATTTATCAAAAAGTAAACAATTACCATTTTCCTTTTTCTTTCATTTATTAACCTACAGTAGGCTTTCTTTTAACGGGAGGTTATAATATAAACAACAAAAGGAGCGAAATTATGTATAAAACAATTGAAGAAACAGCCATCGACCTTGGTATGCCAGAGGATCAAATACTTCGCTTAGTTTACGAGGGCCGTATTCGTTCAGTATACGATGGGGACCAAATACTGATTAATAGCGGGCAGTTTAGTACTTATTTTGATCAGCTAGATCGTATTAAAGAGGAAATTGAAATTTGGCGGAATACTCCTATTCCAGAGGATATTGATGTTAAAGATGAGGATTAAAAAAATGCCTATCATTCAAACAAATTGAGCATTGTTGAATGATAGGCATATCTATTATATTGTTACGACAAACCCGGCTCTTTTACCGATAATTTCGGCATAATCTTCTACCATTACACTGGCTGTTGGATACATACCTGCCCCAGGTCCAACTAGCGTTAAAGTACCAATATAATTTGTATCCAATGCCACTGCATTATTGACGTCATCAACAGGATAAAGCGGATGTTCTTTATCTACTAATTGTGGACCAACCTTTGCGATCACTTTCCCATCGGCTAGCTTCTCAACCTCAGCAACGTGGCGGTAACGCAAGCCTTTTTCGCACGCTTCTTTTACTTGCTCTGCCGAAATACTATCGATGCCAACTACCTCGACGTCAGCCCAATCTGGTTGTTCACCAAATGCTAAAGCACTTAAAATCATTAATTTTTTAAAGGCATCCTGTCCGGAAATATCATTATATGGATCTGCCTCTGCATAACCTAAATTTTGCGCCTCTTTTAAAGCAGTTTCGAACGACCAGCCTTGTGAACGCATTTTCGTTAAAATATAGTTGGATGTCCCATTTAAAACACCTTGAATACGACTAACATCATTGACAAGCAAAATGTTTTTCATCGTTTTAATGACTGGTACACCACCAGCGGTTGTTGCCTCAAAGCCCACAAACACACCATTTGCTTTTGCAAGGTCCTGTAGCTCTAAGCCTCGCTTTGCAAACATTACTTTGTTAGCTGTGATAACATGACATTTATGTTCAACAGCGCGCTTTAAGTAGGTAAATGCTGGCTCCTCATTCACGATCGCCTCAAAAACAACTTGCATACCTGGTTCAGCTAAAACTTCATCCATACTAGTTGTCATTAAATGTGCTGTCCCTGGTACGCGTTCACGGCTGGCGTCTGTAACTAAAATTTTTGCTACTTCTAGCTCAATGCCTAATTTATTTTTAAGCTCTTCACGCTTTTCGTTTAATATATGGTAAATTCCTTGACCTACCGTTCCAAATCCTAATATAGCTGCCTTTATAGTTGCCATTTCTGTTATTCCCTCCAACTTACATTCCGCAGTTTCATTATATTTATTTCGTCTCAGCTTAATTCGTACAGATTTTGAATTGTTCGCTGACTTTACAAAGCAGGTCAGTTTGCCGTGTTTAACACTTCGTCTTCAGACAGATATTTAGTCATGGTGTTTCACTCTCACTACAAAAAATATTCTGAATGAAAATACAGTCTGTGAAACACACAAATTCAAATAATTCAAAATTTAACTTATTGAAGATTGTATCGTAAATACATACATTGCACAAGAAAAATCTTTCTAGGATGGACATTTGTTTCCCCTAGAAGTGCAAAGGAAATCGTTTTCATTCCTTTTATTATATGATTTTTCACTTGATCTATAAAATAATTGAACAAATATTGACGATTCATATAAAAATAAGGATCATCACAATAGTGTGGGGTTGATTTTCGTTGCGGCTGGGCGCTTTCCTGGGGGCGTCCGATGAGCCGCTTCACTCGCATTGCTCGCTCCAGGGTCTCATCTGTGACGCTGATCCCCAAGGAGTCGCCCAACCTCCACTCCAATCAACTTATATTTGTTTAATTTTAACAAATATCACCCACAGCTTTTGGTGATGAGCCAAAAATAAATGCCTTTCTTCTATTATATTTATGTAAATACATTCCTAAAAATTGTTCTTTTGAAATATATTAATAAAAATTTTTTCAATTATGTTACTATATCTTCCAACATCTAATTAAAAAGCTCATTCCCTGTAGCAGCAGAGAATGAGCATAATTATATGAGGGATTTAACTAGCTTTGGCTAGTAATTTATAACGATATTGTGTTAGCACTTGTTGCACCAGTCTTATTTCCTCTAGCTTAAAATTTGGTATTGCATACGTACGTTCAACTAATTGGAACGTGCCGTATTTTAAGTAATACTCTGTCGCAGGTAGAGGAATATGACTTGCTCCGTAGCCTTCATAAGTCTCAAAAACTTCTTTTACTGTATAGCCTTCTTCTTTGACATAAACAAACTCCTTAAAAGCTGAATGTCCAAAGTTCTCTTGCCATTTACTCTCAACTGATGCAAGTATGTTTTGAATGGACATGTTGTTCACAAAAACATGACCTTCATTTAACTCATAAATAAGATAAGATGCAATGTTTTGCGCACTATACACATTTCCCATTTAAAACACTCCTTTATCATCAGTATTGGTAGATAAGAGTAGTTACTGACTTAGCAACTACTCCGCTTCATATATTTCAAAAGTGGGGGAGCACTTATGAAAACTAAATGTCGAACGATTTTCTTATTTCCTAGTATAAAACAAGGATTTAAACAAGTCAACAATACTTATTGAATTACTAGGTATTATTTTTAAAGAATTTCAGTTACCTTTACCGAATGAGGCAAGCGGATGATGCAGCAACGTTTTACGTATTACCAAATGAGGCCTATCGAATGGGAAAACACGTAAACGCTACAACATTAGCCAATTTCTTTTATTTATTAGGCTTCTACTTGTTGTTGTGAAACTGTTACTTGTTCAATAGCTTGTTCTAAATCTGCAATAATGTCCTCTACTGCCTCTAAACCGATGGATAAGCGAATGAGCGACTCGGTTACGCCAGTTTGGATTAGCTCCTCAGCTGATAGTTGCTGATGTGTAGTAGATGCTGGATGGATGATTAATGACTTCGCATCCCCTACATTTGCTACGTGCGAGAATAATTTCACACTATCGATTAATTTACGCCCTGCTTCACGCCCACCTTTAATACCAAATGTAAGCACTGATCCGAAGCCATTTCTCAAATACTTTTTAGCTAACTCATGGGTAGGGAAATCTTCTAATCCATTGTAATTTACATATTCCACAGATGGGTGGTTTCGTAAATATTCAGCTACCGCTAATGCATTTTCATTGTGTTTAGGAATACGCAAATGAAGCGTTTCTAAACCTTGTAATAAATTAAATGCTGCATCTGCACTTAATGTTGGTCCAAAGTCGCGTAGTAATTGCACTCGCAGTTTTGTGGCAAATGCAGCCGCTGCTGTGTCAATACCATAACGCAAACCGTGATAAGAAGCATCTGGCTCTGTAAAGCCTGGGAAGCGTCCACGAGTCCAATCAAACTTCCCTGCATCTACTACAACGCCACCTAAAGTTGTACCATGGCCGCCAATCCATTTTGTTGCGGAATGAACAACGATATCTGCACCGAAATCAATTGGTGTAGAGCCATATGGTGAAGCAAATGTGCTATCAATAATTAATGGTAAGCCGTTTTCATGTGCTACATTCGCTACTGCTTCGATGTCTAGCACTTTTAAACTTGGGTTACCGTAAATTTCAGCGAACACTGCTTTTGTTTTATCTGTAATAGCTGCTCGGAAATTTTCTGGATTTGTTTCGTCTACAAAAATTGTTTTAATACCGTAGTTTGGTAGTGTGTTGGCGAATAAATTATAAGTACCTCCGTACAAAGAGCTACCTGCAACAATTTCATCACCTGCCACTGCTAGATTTAAAATTGAAAATGCAATAGCTGCTGCACCAGATGAAAGTGCTACCGCTGCTGTACCGCCTTCTAATAAAGCGACGCGCTTTTCAAAAACATCTACAGTTGGGTTTGTAATTCGTGTGTAAATATTGCCAGCTTCCTCTAAGGCAAAAAGACGTTGCGCATGAGCAGTGTCTTTAAAAACGAATGCCGTTGAGCGATATACGGGTACTGTACGAGATCCTGTTACCGGGTCCGGCTCTTGGCCACCGTGTAACAGCAATGTTTCTGGTTTAAAATTTGTCATTGTATACCTCCATATGGTTATTTTTTTACGATGGCACCGGAGATGAGGAGGATTTTTTAAGTAGAAAACAAAAACCCTCTTCAGCTAAGAAGAGGGTTGCGGTTGCAAGTTTTCCTCCCCTTATCTGTCAGATCCAAGTAAGAATCTGTAGGAATTAGCACCTTAGCAAGCTCGTCACTTACTGGTTGCCGGGCATCATAGGGCCTATCCCTCCGCCGCTCTTGATAAGAGTATGTGATTCAATTTCCATCGTTGTTACAAAGTATAAACATAGACATTTTCTCTGTCAACACTAAAATTTTATTTTTTCCGAAACTTCTGTCTGCTTTTTTACGTATTACGAACGCATACATTATTTTAGTGTTACATAATTCATCACTAAAAGTTTCGGGGTGAAATTTGTTAAAATATACGCCCTTTTTATTAGTTGATTGGAGTGGAGGCGAAGCCAGCGTCAGCAACAAAGCGCCCAGCCGGAACGGAAATCAATCACACGTTTTGGTGATGAGCTTATTATATAGAAAGGAGGACTTTTATGTTAAAAGCCGTTATCATTTTTCTTCTTGTCGGTTATTTGATTGGCTGTATTCATGGCTCTAAAGTTGCTCAGTTTTTATCTGGGGTAGATTTAAAAAAGACTGGTTTTGGCAATGCAGGTGCCTCTAATGCCACGCTTTCCCTTGGATGGAAATACGGCATATTAGTCGGACTTATCGATATCGGTAAAGGTGTTGTAGCTATAATCGGTGCACATGTCTATCTTGCTGATATAACACAATTAACTGAAGTACAAGTTTGGCTCTTTATTTATATCGTAGCAGCCGGTGTCATTCTAGGTCATAATTTCCCATTTTATATGGGCTTCAATGGCGGCAAAGGAACTGCTTCAATTATCGGGATATTACTTGCGATTGATTGGAAAGTTGGCTTATTTGCACTCATTTTATTTGTTATTTTTTCTTTCGTGACGAGCTTTTTAATTGTCGGTGTACTTGAATTTTATCTCGTTTTTTGCACAGCCACATATTTATGGATTCCTGGGGTCGGCCCAACGTGTATAGCCTTATTTCTTTTTGGTATAGCCATCATTTTGCATATCGAAAATATTAAACGATTGATGCTAGGAACTGAGCCTAAAGTTACCTCAGCATTCAAGAAGAAAAACTAATATATTTTGGATATTTTTGTCTTTTCTATGACCGCGTATTTTCTCGTAACTGCCCATTATCGCTATAACTAGAAAGCATTTGAACACACTAGCTTTTTTTACAATAAATAGACAATTTACTTTCTTAATAAAGCATTTTACTAGTCGATGTTATAGAAAATGCTAGAAAGGATGAGAAAGTATGTCTACTTCTGAACAAGCAAAACCGAAACGTAATTTAAAGCCACTCTGGATTGCATTAGCGTTCGCATCCCTCATCATCATAACTTTTTTACCGAACAACGGCGATTTACCTGTAGCTGGACAACGGGCTTTGGCTATTTTAGCTTTCGCGGTCATCCTATGGGTTACAGAAGCAGTATCCTATCCCGTTAGCTCTGCCATGATTATTGCTCTCGTTACAGTTTTACTAGGATTAGCTCCGTCAATGGAAGATCCAACGAGAGAGCTAGGAACATCCGATGCATTAAAATTAGCATTAAGCGGATTTAGTAATTCAGCAGTTGCACTAGTAGCCGCAGCTCTTTTCCTAGCGGCAGCCATGCAAATTACCAATTTACATAAACGTCTTGCGCTATGGATTCTTTCACTAGTAGGGACAAAAACGAAAGCCATTGTCTTCGGTGCTATTTTAGTATCGATTGCACTCGCATTCTTCGTCCCTTCTGCTACTGCACGTGCAGGCGCAGTTGTACCAATACTACTCGGAATGGTAGCGGCATTTGGTTTACCACGTGATAGTCGACTTGCTGCTTTACTTGTCATTACCTCTGTGCAAGCTGTCTCCATTTGGAATATCGGTATTAAAACAGCAGCAGCACAAAATATGGTTGCTTTAAATTTCATTAAAGAACAATTTGGTGTGGATATTTCTTGGGGTGCTTGGTTGCTTTACGCAGCCCCCTTCTCCATCATCATGTCAGTAGCTCTATTTTTCATTATGATTACACTAATTAAGCCTGAAACAAGTAATATCGAAGGTGGCCGAGAAGTAATCAAAAAACAACTTGCAGAACTTGGCCCACTAAAAGCTCCCGAAATTCGATTAATCATAACATCTGCCGTTTTACTATTTTTCTGGGCTACTGAGGGCAAACTCCACCCATTCGATACGACAACGGTCACAATCGTTGCAATCGCCATTTTATTAATGCCCAAAATAGGTGTCTATACGTGGAAGCAAGTTGAACCGCATATTCCTTGGGGTACAATTATCGTCTTTGCAGTAGGAATTATGTTAGGAACAGTCTTGCTTAATACTAAAGGTGCATCTTGGTTATCTGATAAAGTATTCGGTTCACTCGGTTTAGATTCTATGCCAATTCTTGCAACCATTGCCCTTGTCACTTTATTCAATATTCTTATTCACTTAGGCTTTGCGAGCGCAACAAGCTTAGCATCTGCGCTTATACCAGTATTTATCGTTTTAGCCTCAACATTAACAGCTAATGTCGATCAGGTTGGTTTCGTTATCGTGCAACAATTCGTTATTAGCTTCGGCTTCCTCTTACCTATTAGTGCACCGCAAAATATGCTTGCCTATGGTACAGGAGCCTTTACAACAAAGGATTTCTTAAAGTCTGGTATTCCATTAACGATCATTGGATACATCCTAGTTCTTCTATTCTCCGCAACATATTGGAAATGGATTGGATTATTGTAAAAAGAAGCTTTGGAACTTTGTTTTTCTTCGGGCGCAGAGCATTTCGGGGATTACCCGATCACTTCGTAGGCCTCCCCGTCTATTCCACAGATACCTGAGCTTTTTGGATTATGTTATTAACAATGAAAAGCCTTGAAGGAACAAATAAACTATCCTTCAAGGCTTTTTTAATTTATTATTTCGATAAAGCTGGGTTCTTCATCGTGCCATTTTTTGCGTAATTCACATGCCATGAGAGCGCTTTTTCTAAAATATGTGGCGTATGATGTCCACCAGTTGCTTCATTGGCATCATTAAAATACTTCCATAGCTGCTCACGATATTCCGGGTGTGCACAGTTATCGATAATGAGTCCAACCCTCTCTTTTGGAGCAAGCCCACGTAAGTCTGCTACTCCCTGCTCTGTTACGATGACGTCTACATCATGCTCTGTATGGTCTACATGTGACACCATTGGAACGATACTAGAAATATTTCCGCCTTTTGCATAAGATTTTGTGACAAAAATACCTAATCGTGCATTACGCGCAAAGTCTCCAGAACCGCCGATTCCATTCATCATTTTTGTGCCAGAAACATGTGTAGAATTCACATTCCCGTAAATATCTACTTCTAATGCCGTATTAACAGAAATCAACCCGAGTCGGCGAATAATTTCTGGTTGGTTAGAAATCTCTTGCGGTCGTAATACTAGTTTATCTGTATATTTTTCAAAATTACCATAAACTCTATTTCCAACTTCCTCGGAAAGCGTAATTGAAGTAGCAGATGCGAAGTTTACCTTTCCGGCATCAATTAATTCGAATATCGCATCTTGCAATACTTCTGAATATACTTCTAAGTTCTCAAACTCAGAATCTTTAAAACCTAATAAAACGGCATTTGCTACTGAGCCCACACCCGATTGAATGGGCCTTAAGCTTGTTGTTAAACGACCTACTTTAATTTCTTCACGTAGGAAATTTAATAAATGATTAGCCATAATATCCGTTTCTTCATCCGCAGGAACAATCGTGGATGGCGCATCTAAAATATCTGAAATTACAATGCCTTTTACTTTATTTAAATCTAGTGGTATACCAATTGTGCCAAGCCGATCGGATACATTTTGCAATGGGATTGGATCACGTTGCCCTTGTAGTCCTGGTACAAAAATATCATGGACACCTTCTAATTCATCAAGCTGAGCTACGTTCAACTCAATAATTATTTGGTCTGCCTCTTGCACAAAAATCGGAGAGTTACCAACTGAAGTTGTAGGAATTAGTAAGCCGTCTTCTGTAATAGCAGCTGCTTCAATAATCGCAAAGTCAATGGGACCGATAATACCTTGACGTACTAGCTCCGCATTATGTGATAGATGCGCATCAACGAATGTGATGTCACCACTGTTAATTTTGTTACGAATGCCGGCATCTGCTTGGAAAGGCCCACGTTTACGAATAACGCCAGCTTCTGCTAAGTATTGGTCGACTTCTGGGCCTAGTGATGCACCTGTATATACATCTACCTTGAAGTTCTCCTTTTTAGCTTTTTCCACAAGCGCAAGTGGTACCACTTTTACGTCACCCGCACGAGTAAATCCACTCATCCCAAGTACCATACCATCCTTAATCCAAGACGCTGCTTCATCTGCTGTTACTACCTTGCTCCGTAGCTGTTCATTTCGAAGCTTTTTCACCAACTTTTCTTCCATCCTTATTCCTCCATCCCACTTTATTATGCTCAACTAGATTACCCGGTTTATTCCTATCGGCGCCTTTATCCATTTATTAGAAATCCAACCAAATAAACCTCCCACATATAAGTTTAAACTATTCAGAATTTTTAATCTATAAGTAACAAAATATTTTACTTTACGAGAAATTTTATGCATTCTTAAATTATTTAAAAATAATTTGAGTACCAAAAAAATTCGATTTTGATGATGAAGCGTGATATGCTCTTGATATATAGAAAGAGGAAAAGGAGATTTAATAAATGGTTAAAGAATTATTACGCAACCACTCTTCGGTTCGTATTTATGATGGAAATCCGATTTCAAAGGAAATTATTGAAGAATTAATTGCTACTGCACAAATGGCTGCTACATCACATTTTGTGCAAGCCTATAGTGTTATTTGGGTAACAGATGAAGAGAAAAAAGAAAAACTAGGGTTACTCTCAGGTAATCCTCGTCAATACGAAACTTCTGGCGGTGCCTTTGTTTTCTGTGTAGATTTCAAACGTCTTCAATCAGCAGGCAAATTAGAAGGTGTAGACATCGTTGCTGATTCCGCAGAAAATGTACTTGTTGGGGTGGCCGATGTATCATTATTCGCGCAAAACTTTGTTGTTGCTGCAGAATCTATGGGATATGGAATTTGTTACATCGGAGGAGTGCGTAATAAGCTAGAAGAAATAAGCGAATTATTCAATCTACCTGACTATGTTTTCCCACTATTCGGCTTAACAATTGGGGTTCCTGCACGTCGCAATGAAGTAAAACCTCGTTTACCTGTCGCAGCAGTATTACATGAAAATGAATACAATACAGAAAAATACGAGGAGCTTTTACCAGCTTACAATGACACAATGGAAGCATACTATAATAATCGCTCATCCAATCGAAAAATTGATAACTGGACAAAGCAAATGGCTGATTTCTTAATTGAACAGCGCCGTCCTCATATTAAAGATTTCTTAGCGAAAAAAGGTTTTAATTGGAAATAACCTCGTCAACAAGCTATGTGAAGTTACTATCGCATGATAGTAATTTCACTTTTTTCATACAGTTTTCTTTGGCTTCTAAAAGCTATGATAAATCAAAGGGAGTAAATCGATGACCCTATTATCATGATTAGATATCTCCTTGCAGCTATGCTAAAGGTAATTCTTTATTAGGTATTTAAATTTATATCACTCTAAAGAGTGTGAAGAAATACGGAACAGGATAGTTCAACAAAGCATATGTTATGATTAAAGTAATGAACTAACAAGGATGCTTTGGAGGTATACAGTAGTATGTCACATCCGTATGAACAATTTGAGGGCACACCACTATGGGACGCAATTAATAAAGGTATAGGTGACCTTGCCGAGAATAATGATATTGAAGAAACGACAAGCAGAGAGTACATAGTCGGCTATCTTTGCAAATTAATAAACGAGTCAGTAGCGAAAGATACGTGAATGTGCTTGTTGAACTAACGTGAATTATAGATCACTGAGTTGCATATGCAGCTCTTTTTTTCTTTATTGAACTACCGGCGCAGTTTAGTTCAACAATCGAGCCATATTGTAGAATAATAAAATTTGTCATTACTTTAATTTGTAGTAGACTTAGTTACTACATTTCCCCCTATTTACTTGGAATGAATTTTTTTATTTTTACACAAAGAGGAGAGTCAATATGGAAATAGTATATTTTGCAGGTGGATGTTTATGGGGAGTACAAGCTTTTATAAAAACTTTACCTGGAGTTAAGTTTACGGAAGCAGGAAGAGCTAATGGAACAAGTCGTACACTTGAAGGTGATTATGATGGGTACGCCGAATGTGTAAAAACAGAATTTGATCCGACAGTTGTAACAATCAAGGAATTAATGGGATATTTTTTTGAAATCATTGATCCATACAGTTTGAATAAACAAGGACAGGATGTTGGCGAGAAATACAGAACAGGAATATATAGTGAAAAACATGACCACTTAAAAGAGGCGAAGGCGTTTCTTAGTGAGAGAAATGATTACAACCTTATAGTTGTTGAAGTATTACCTCTTACAAACTATATGAGAAGTGCAGAAGAACATCAAGATAGGTTAGCTAGATGCCCAGATGATTATTGTCATATTCCAGAAGAAATATTAAATAGGTATAAGTAAGGGAGATTATTATGGGATTTAATCATCTCAGCGATTGGGCGCGATTGTTTAATAAGTGTCTCGGTTTGCCCCCCTCTTTTGGGATTAGATTGCAAAATCAATTTTTATACTATACATCCGATTATAGAAAGAGAAATAAAATAGCAATTAATATCAAAAAATAAAATGATATATCCTCTAAACTTAGGAAGTGAGGTGAGCAATATGTATAGCAAAGTGACTCAAGATGTAATTTATTCTTTAGAAGAGTGTTTATTAGATGAATGGCAGTTAGATGATTACGCATCACATATTGGCTATTCAAAATTTCATTTATCACGTATTTTCAAACAAGAAACTGGATTGACGATAAGTGAATATATTCGAAAACGAAGACTGGCAATAGCAGCAATGTATTTATTATATTCAGATGAATCAATAATTCAAATTGCGTTTGAGTTATGTTATCAATCACAAGAAGCATTCACACGTTCTTTTAAAGAGCTATATAAAATGCCACCTGGCAAATATCGCAAGATCATGCGAACACTTCAAGGGATGGAGGAAAAAAACATGAGTGATTTAACGACTATTAAAGGCTGGATTTTAAGTGGTTCACACCCTACTTTTTACGAAATGAAAACGGATGGACAAATATTTCATATAGGCATGAAATCAGGTTTACTGGCTTCGAAAACGGATGTAGGTGAAGGGCAATTCGGGACAATGATGCAAAGTTTTTCAGCAGAAAATTGGTTAGGGAAACGTATAAAACTGTCTTGTTTCTTAAAAACAGACGAAGTTGTAAAATGTGGAGCTTGGTGTCGCGTAGATAATAGTACAGGTGACGTGATTCAGTTTGATAATATGGATAATAGACCTATTCAAGGTACAACAGACTGGAACTTCTATTCGATTGTATTAGATGTACCAAAAGAAAGTGCTTCAATTCACTTCGGTATTCTATTAATAGGAACAGGTAAAGTGTGGGCTGATGGATTTAAGTTTGAAGAAGTAGATTTATCTGTTACATCAACAAATATGCTTGGTCAAGAAAAAAACTTGCCATTAGAGCCGATTAATTTAGGTTTTGATGAAGGGTGATTATTTTTGACATAGTTATTGATTCATTGTTTTCACTCTATACATCACTAGGTTTTGGGATTAAAGGAATAAAAAATCCAATCGAAAGTGGAGACACTAGGTAAAGAATATCCTGAAATGCTACAATACTAAGGATTTTTGAAACTGATGATACCATAGAAAAGTTAATGCTAAGCCTAAATTTGAAAAACGACTTGGAGAAAAAGAGATTTGTCTCGTTAACCCATCAACTTTATATAAACTGTTTACTATATTACAGGAAAAGAAAGTATATTGATCAATCATTGTTCAATATACTTTCTTTTTAAATGCTATAAAGTTTTTACAGAAAGTACTTCCAAACAACATTTGTATGACTTGTTGTCAATCTTGCCCTATGTTAACTTCACTTTTATAAAAAGATATAGATAATAAGCTTCGAAAGACGTAAGCTATTTTAATAAAAGTTTCTTAGCATCGATCTTTATAATAAGATTCTTCATTTCCCACCTTTGGATTAATAATTGGCAGGAACCAATATGTTTGACTAAAAAAATTGCAAAAAAAAAGCCGAGGAATAAATCCACGACTTTTTAAGGTGCCTAGCGACGTCCTACTCTCACAGGGGGAAGCCCCCAACTACCATCGGCGCTAAAGAGCTTA
>NZ_JBYTDL010000033.1:0-44306 GCF_058791335.1 Lysinibacillus sp. EB271-A1-10B | reverse complement strand
TCACCTCTACTATATAAAAAAATAGTAGTACGAACCAATGCCTTGGTCTGCACTACTAATCTTAGTATGTTTTTCTTATTGTACTACTGAAGTAGGTTGGTTAATCGTAGTAAAATTAATTGTAAGATTTAAATTTCGCTAAATTTGGAGGTTTTATGAAAAACAAGAATTTGATTTGTCGTACCTCAGGTGTATACTCTGATGAATTAACAAGAGGTAAATTATACAAAGTGATTGATATGAAACAGGATAAAGAAATGGTTCGTATTAAATGTGACAATGGACGACTAAGATGGTTTTCATTATTCCACTTTAATGTGAATAGTGAGGATCTCGTAGATTTAATAAGCTGGACGTTTGATGACGAAGTATCAAATGACCCTAATGAGACAAATTGGATAGAAGTAAGTTTGAAAATGAGTGACGGGAGTGAGAGATGGTGTATTCTTTATACTCCAGAACGGTTAAAAAACTGTTTACAACAATCAAACATTTATCCAAAAGGACTCCATATAAAGCATATGATAGTTGTCAAAAGTTATAATGTGGAGGATATACAGAGTGTTTTGGATTATCTTAATCAGGAAGACGAGTTGATTGGTGCAACATTACCACTTAATAGAAGTTCTTCTTGAACATAGAGCAGTCGCTGGAAAAGATATTGAAATAAGAAAAATATGTATGTGAAGGTGATATTAAGGACCAGATAAAAAGGCGGTTCCTAGGTGTGACTGTTGTACTAATTATTTTTGCTAGTGACAAGCTCCCACCTGAGATTATAGACCTTTTAATTCACTTGAATTTGACCCTCGTAAAGAGGGAGAGGTTTATGAATCCTACAAAATTTACGAGATGAAAAATCCAACTATATAATGACTAACAAAAATTGCAACATAAATTAAAGTAATATAAGGTTGATAATCAATATAAAATTCTTTATGTGTTAACCTAAATTTATGGGGAATTAAAACCCAACTAATATAGTCAATTATTATTGAAAGTGTTGTCCATTGGATAACGGTATAAAGCATAAATTCTTTTACATGATCCGTATCAATTCCTTTACTATATAACCAAAGGAAAATTGGAAATATTAAAACATTGTAAAGAACCTGATAGGGTCTAGACTTAACATAAACGGGTGATTTTAAAAAAGTTGTACCTGCCTGTTTCGCATTTTGAACACCAAAAAATTTATTGGTGATTAACATATGTATAAAAACTACTAAAGTTGCGACTGAATAAGCAAGTAACATCCATAAAAAAGACATACCTAAATTATTAAACAAATAACTTCACCTAACTTTCATAATATAACAATTTATACCAATTCATTGCATTATCCTATAAAATCAAGTGATTGTAAATAAAATATTTCGAAAAATATATCTATAACTTCGATGGCTTAATAGAGTGGTGCAAACTTTATTAAGTGTAAAACAAACAAAAGCTGAACTAATATCAAAAATTAGTTCAGCTTAAAAATTGCATATTATTATGTTGTACATTAAATATAGGATCCATAAAAATTAACTGCATTTCTTTAACTCTTGATCTTAATAATAACCAGTATCTTGAGTGTTTTTGTGCATAGGTTACAGTATTCCACTAAAAAGATAGAGAGCGGTTGCCCAAATAAAAATCGCTGAGCATTTATTGAAAATATTCATAAGCTTCCCAGAGCTATCAAGTCTTTTCAACGATGCTCCGGCAATGATAAGACCTAAAAACCATAACCAAGAAATCAAAACACAAGCTGCCGTGAACAATATTTGCTCTGTGCCGCTATATTTTAAAGCACTTGTACCAATAACACCTATTGTATCTAAAATGGCATGTGGATTTAAGAGCGAAACAGATAGTGCGAATAAAATTTGCTTTTTTATAGGTAGTGCTTCATTGTTATCGGCAGTTGCTGGATTCGAACGCCAAATTGTATAGCCCATATAAAGTAAAAAAAGTATACCAACAGTCATTAAGGCGATCCGTAACCATTCAAATTGCAATACGATTAATGATAAACCAAATACTGCAAGTAGGATTAGAAGTGTATCACAAATTGCGGCTGTTATACTGGCTGGTAAGGCCCGAACTAAACGAGGCTGTGTTGCACCTTGAGAAAAGACAAAGACATTTTGTACGCCTAAAGGCAAAATAAGTCCAAACGCTAAAATCATTCCATGAAGAAATGCTTCCAATAACATTCCCTCCTTTCACTAACTATTCTAGATGTGTTATAACTAAAAGAAAACGACCAATTGGATGGTTTTTTATCCACCCAATTTCGAGGGGTGATACGAATGAACTGGCAGCCAAATAGACGGAGTGAAATGACATTACAGCAACAAATTGTGACATGGGTTATTGAGCATATCGAACGGGGCGATTGGGTGGCAGGGACAAAGCTACCAACACAAAGACAGCTAGCGATACAGTTTGGGGTAAACCGGAGTACTGTTCAGCAGGCGTTAGAGGAATTAAAAGCAGCAGGAATATTGGAATCGAAAGTAGGCTCAGGTATATTTGTAGCTCATAATTCTTGGCATTCCTTAATTACACAATCACAGCCAAATTGGCAATCCTTTATTGACACAAGCTTACATAAGCCAAATTATCATACCATTCAATTAATCAATGAATACGAGCAGCGCGATGATGTCATTCGATTAGGTACTGGGGAGCTAGCACCAAGTTTATTACCGACAGCTGAAATTGAAGCGTCATTGAAAGAGCTCTCTTTGCAACCGAAAGCTTTAGGTTATTCATCACCACAAGGTAGCGATGAACTTCGAGAAGCGATTTGCGAATACGTGATAAAAAGGGGCATTCATGCAAACCCCAGAAATGTGTGCATTGTCTCCGGTGCACTACAGGCTTTACAGCTCATTGCAGTTGGACTACTAGAACAGGGGTCTATCGTATTTCAAGAACAAACATCTTATTTAAATTCAGTGCATCCATTCCAGTCTGTAGGTATGCAAATGTTGGCTATCCATCGAGATGAACAGCTTGTACAAACTTTAGCTCAACGAAAAAGAAAAAGGCAGGCTGTATTTTATGCTGTTCCTACATTAAACAATCCGACTGGAGGGGTGTGGACTACGCATGAAAAAAAGCAGCTTTATGAAGCATGTCAACAATCTCGAATTCCTATTATTGAGGATGACGTCTATCACGAATTGCTCTTTGAAGCGGCAACGCCCCCAATTAAATCAATGGATGATAACGGGCAAGTCCTTTACATTGGAAGTGTTTCGAAAACATTAAGCCCTGGACTTAGAATTGGTTGGTTAATTGGTCCAACAACTGTTATAGAGCGGTTAGCGGATATAAAAATGCAAACGGATTACGGTTCAAGCGCCATCTCGCAGGAAATTGTGCTGCATTGGCTACAGTCCGGAAAGTATGAAAAGCATATCGTCGACTTACGCCAAAAATTACAGCAAAGAGCAGATTATGTAGAGACTATTTTACAAGAAAAATTTTATGATATTGCAGAGTGGAATAAGCCAAAAGGTGGCTTTTATATTTGGCTAAAGTTTCATGAGCCCATTGTTGATAAAGAGTTGTTTACCAAGCTATTGCAGCGCGAAGTACTCATTAATCCCGGTTATATTTACGATCCGCAAGATGCTCAACATATTCGATTATCATATGCTTATGCGACAGAGGAAGAGTTGGAAAAAGGATTAAATATCCTATTTGAGATTACAAAAAAGTAGAGATGTATAAACTTAAAGAAAATCACCCATTGTATACATGATTACATACAATGGGTGATTTCTTTTAAGTATCGGTATGTTTGATTTGTTTCAGCAAATTATGTCGACGATATATAAAAATAAGAAAATATATGTATTTAATGTAGAATTTACCATACTTGTGTACTAAAATAGTCTTGCAAGACTAAATATAAAATAAGGAGAAACGCTTTGAGGAATCTAACTAAAATTATTTTTTTACTTATTTTTTTTCTAGTGGCTACTGTCACATTCAATAGTCTGTCCACCGATGCGACTAATGAAAAAGTCTCTAAAATACATAGAGTATCAAATCCAGAATTTTGTAAGAACAAAAATTTCCCATATGAACTGTCTAACGGATTGACAATTGGAGTGAAAAAAAACTTATGCGTTCCAGTAATCTTAAAAGGAAAGAATGAAGTATATTCTTTCGGTGGCCCATTTATGGAAGGAGAAATGCAGTTCACTGTCACTGGAAATAAAGATACATTTATGTATTATAAAGATTCTGGGCGTGGTGGTGACAGTCTTGAATTAGTGGGCGTTCGCCCAAATGGAGAAATTTTCTTAGAGAAAGAGATTGATAATGGTGTAGGTATCAACGCCGAATTCCTTTCGCCTAGTATTATTGAAATAGGTATTGAGAGGTATAATGAAGACTACGTAGCTATGGGCGATAGATTTACTGGCTTATTCGATACAAAATACTATCAACTTACTAAAGATGGAGAGATGATAGAGATAGATTATATCGATCAGGAATTTGCCAACCTAGCGAAGAAGGGGCAATTAAAATGGGTGCCAGGGAATATAGGCATGAACTATAAATCTTTAAAAGCCAATAATAAAGGTACGCTTGAGTATGGCGATATTCCTTTCTATATGACACTTAAGGCATCATACGCTTTCCCTCCTAAAAATAAGCTTGAAGGAACGGAAGCAGTTAATGCTATCGGCAAAAATACAATGATAACGGGCTCGAAAAAAGAGCTAACTGAAAAACTACAGAAATATTTCGGTAAGCCTGTAGCAGAAAAGATAAATGGTAATAGCTATGTATATGCTTACAAAGCTGGTCAATATTATGTAGTAATAGATGGAGACGGCATTAACAAAGAAGCTTATCTTTATATCGGTACAAAGAATGGTATAAATATTTTATTTTGGCCTTTTGATGGAGGCATTAAATAATCTGCATTTCATAATAAATAATGTACTTTAAGAACACATCTTATTGTGTTCTTTTTTTATTGTCGAAAAACATTATTGAGGTGAACAATCAAATGTTGGAATATTTGCTGGCGTCTAAACATCCGCCGCGGCCGCTTCTCTTTACACAAAAGCCATTTGTTGGCCTAATGCTGGACGGGGTTAAAATATATAGTCATAAGTTAATTCACATTAAAAGTGAAAATGAAGAATTAATGATTTTAAACAAAGAATTAATAATATTTATTTTTTTGATTAAAAAGTTTAATTTTAATCACTTGCATTTTTAATTCCTTGTTGTATAATCAAATCAACTAGAAGGAAGGGATTTCACTATGGCTTATCAAGTTATCACAAATTGTCCTGTTTGCAGTAAAACATTGAAAATTACTAAGTTGCAGTGCTCTCATTGTCACACAACGATTGAAAATGAGTTTGAATTATCTAAGTTGGCATCTTTATCAAAGGATCAGCTTCATTTTGTAGAAGTATTTTTAACTTGCAGAGGGAATATCAAAGAAGTGGAAAAGGAACTGGGGATTTCGTATCCAACGGTTCGAGGCAAGCTAACAGACATTATCTCATCTCTTGGATATGAGCAAAAGAAGAAAAATGAAGTAGACGAGAAAAAAGTTGTCACTATGCTGGAAAATGGCGAGATTACACCAGAAGAAGCTATTAAGCTTTTAAAAGAAGAATAGGGAGGAATTTATCATGAAAGAGGAAATTGCAAGAGTATTAACAATGGTTCAAGAAGGAAAGATTGATGCAGAACAAGGATCAGAACTGATTCAAGTATTAAAGGAAAAAGAAGAAACAAGTAATGATAAGCCGACTAAATATTTAGATAAAACTTTAAAAGTCCGTGTTGTATCAGCCGAAAATGATAACGTCATGGTTAATTTACCTATAAAACTTGTCAAGGTAGTATTACTGGCTGGACACAGTATCGCAGCGAGTGTTCCTCAAGCGGAAAAATACGTTAAAGATATTGATATAAACCTTATTATTGAAGCAATTGAAAACGAATTAGATGGCCAAATTGTTGATATTAAATCGGCAAACGGGGATACCGTTTCGGTCATCATTGAGTAGTGATTTGCTTATGATGCATGTAAAAGTGAAAACAAAAGGCTTTCGGCTTAATATCCCAATGCCATATGCTATGTTAAACATTGTTATTTCAATTTTGTCCTCGAAACTTTTGCAACGAAATTTAAACAAATGGACAAAAGAGCCTTTCGAAAGAAAAAAAATAGACTTTACTTTTCCATTAATAGATAAAAACACGCTAAAGCCGATCGTCAAGGAACTGAAAAATTATAAGGGAATCGTGATAGTGGATGTCAAAGCTAAGGACGGCACAGAGGTTAAAGTTAGACTATAATTGATGATTACTAGCATTTTTAAGAAAAAGCCTAATTTCTTGATTGAAAAAAACTATTATAGCTCAAGTACGTAACCCCGTTCTTTAATCTAGGACGGGGTTAAATATGTACTAGAATCGCAAAACCTTTTGATAAAAGAATAATTCTAGTTAAGAATCATACATATTTAAATAATGATTATTTATGAAGAGGTGAACCATTGGAGAACATACCAGAGGGCTATTCTTATGTTCCACAGCCTATTCGGAAAGATGGTGCAGGTGGGGTGGATAAAGGGCCGAGAGATGTTATGAGGGATTTGGAAAATCCTGATTTGCTTGTCCCTCCTAAAACAGACGCTGGGCTTGTACCAAATTTAAAATTCTCTTTTTCTGATACGCATATGGTTTTAAAGCATGGTGGTTGGTCTCGAGAAATTACTGTTCGTGATCTCCCAATTGCTACGACATTGGCAGGTGTTAATATGAGTCTGACACCTGGCGGGGTTCGTGAGTTGCATTGGCATCAACAGGCGGAATGGTCGTATATGCTTTTTGGTCATGCACGCATTACTGCGGTCGATCAAAATGGACGTAATTTTATTGCCGATGTAGGACCGGGGGACTTATGGTATTTCCCACCAGGTATTCCTCATTCCATACAGGGTCTTGAAGATGGCTGTGAATTTTTACTAGTATTTGACGATGGGCATTTCTCAGATCTTAGTACATTTTCAATTTCTGATTGGTTTGCTCATACGCCTAAAGATGTGCTGTCCTCTAATTTTGGTGTTCCAAAGAGCGCTTTTCAACATATCCCGAAAGAACAGGTCTATATTTATCAAGATAAAGTTCCAGGATCACTAGACACACAAAAAGTACAATCGCCATATGGTACAGTCCCTCAAACTTTCAAGCATCGTCTGCTTGCTCAAACGCCTATTAAAACTCCTGGAGGTAGTGTCAGAATTGTAGACTCCACTAATTTTCCTATTTCTAAAAATATCGCAGCAGCCCTTGTCGAGATTAAGCCCGGTGCAATGAGAGAGTTGCATTGGCACCCGAATAATGATGAATGGCAATATTATTTACAAGGAAAAGGGCGCATGACAGTGTTTGCAGCAAATGGTGTGGCTAGAACATTTGATTATCGTGCAGGTGATGTTGGATATGTGCCGTTTGCAAATGGTCACTACGTTGAGAATACCGGTACGGAGACGTTATGGTTCCTTGAAATGTTTAAAAGTGATAGATTTCAGGATGTTTCGTTAAATCAATGGATGGCTCTTACTCCATCTGAGCTAGTACAAAGTAATTTAAATATTGGTCCTGAACTTCTACATGTATTAAGGAAGGAAAAGTGGCCAGTCGTGAAATATCCTGGGTTTTCATATTATCCAAAGTAAGCATATAGAAAAGCAGGTGAGATTTTTTCTCACCTGCTTATTTTAATATTGATATTTATTTCTAGTAGTAAGCAGTATACCGATTGCTGGAACCGTACAAATAAGCATTGCTGCAAATGATAGTCCAGGAGAAATTTCGTATAAATATCCGCCTAAAAATGTAAGGATAGCTGTACTTAATCCCATTGCTAATGCAGAGTAGATGCCTTGTGCATTTGGAATTTGCTCCTTTGGCAATGTTTTTGTTAAATAGCTGATAAAAGCGTAATGCGCAAGAGCAAAAGATAATGCATGTAATGTTTGAGAAGCGATAAATACCCAAACATTCGGGAATAAGTAAATAAGTAACCAACGTAAAGATGACCCACTTGCTGCTAAAAGTAATAAAGAAGATGATCGCCATTTTTTAAATAGTGTATCAGCCTTCATAAAGTATAAGATTTCGCACATAACGGCGATGTTTATAATCATCCCCATGTAGAATGGGTCGACATGTAAATCCCCTAAATATATATAGCCGTAGCTGTAATAAGAAGCGTGTGCGCCTTGCAACAGAATAACGACTAATAAAACAATAGGGAAGCCTTTAATAGTCCATAATGTTTTCATCGACAACGATTTTGCACGTTGTTCTTTCGTCGGTACAATGAGTAGCTCTTGTGGTGTAGCCATTTGCTGCATCAACAGCATACCGATCAGGCCGACCACCATACTCCAAAAGATAATGTCATTGCCAAATGCACCTGTCAGCATGCTAATGATTAATACTGCAATGACAAAGCCAAGGGAACCATAGGAGCGGCTTTTACCATAGTGGACATTTCCATTCTGTACGAGTGTTGCCGCACTACTTTCAACGGCAGGAAGCAGTGCCGGATAGAAAACACTAAATATAAGGGTAACGATAAGAAGCGAGATAAAGCTCGTGCTTGGTATGTAAAGTAAAGTTGTGAGTAGGGCACCTATTGCCAGAATACTAGTGAGTCGTTTATTATTCACATATTTTGCAAGCATCGGGAAGAAAAATAAATTTGAGATTGCTCGTGCTAAAAGACCACAGCCCATTACGACGCTAGCCTGTGAAACTGTAAGATGTTTGGCATCAACAAGCCAACCAGTCCAGTAAGGTAAGAAAATACCCCATGTAAAGAAAAATGCAAAGAAATTTTGAGAAAGCCATCGTTGATTGTTCATAAAATTACGTACCTCCATTAACTATGTTGAATAATAGCACGTTCATCGATACAATAATGTGAGATATCTCACATTTTTTCGAAGGAGAGAGTAAAAATGCATATACTGACAGCTGAGGAACGTTCATACTATCTCGATAAATATCCAATAGATGATTTTTTTTCTTTTGAAATTGATCCATTTTTAGAAATATGTAAGTTTGATAAGGGTGAATGGATTTTTCAAGAAGGGTCATTTCCAAATACGCTATACTACATGATCGAGGGAAAGGCGAAGCTATACATGACACACAAAAATGGCAAAGTCTCGCTTATCGATTACTTGAAGGCACCACTTTTTATGGGGGAAATTGAGTTACTTAATGAGGCAAGATATACGAAGGGGATTCAGACAGTAACCGAGACGATTTGTTTTTCGATTAAACAGTCCTGTAAAGAAAAATTACTCACGGATGTACTATTTTTACGTAAACTTTGTGTGTTTTTAGGGGAAAAGGCGTTCAAAATGACGTCAAAATATACACAAAATCAAGCATTTCCACTTGAAAATCGACTTGCTGCATTTATTCAATTTTCGTCAGATCAAGGAGTCTATAAAGAAAAGCATACTGAAATCTGTGAATATTTAGGGGTTTCCTATCGACATTTATTATATGTACTTGCACAATTTTGCGAAGAAAAAATTTTAGAGAAGAAAAAGAATGGCTATTACATTATTAATGAAGAGCGTCTTTCCGAATTGGCTCAGGAAATACAGTGAGGAGTGCTATTACTTATTGTATTCACTTTTTTTAACTAACCAGCGTGCTATCTCCTTCCCGCTATGGTAAAAGTAAGCCTCATTGACTCTTTGGTTTTGTAGGGAGATATCTAGGGTTTCTTCCGTAACGCCAAAAGGTATAACCCCTAAACATTGGTGTGTGAGGTGTGGGATCTTTTTGTGCTTTACCTCAGTTTCAATGTGAGCTTTAGCAGATTTTTGTGCATTTCGGAATGGACGAGTAAGTAATTCTCCTTGTTCCAATGTTGTGCTTGGCGAATAACAATTACCTTTCATTCAACATGCCCCCTTTGTCGTTAGTTTTATTGTACAAGACATGCGGTGGAAAAAGTCTTCATTTACAAGGCTTTAACTAAAACTTAAAGGTTAGTTAATCAATTATGCCTCGGCATAATTGCGTCCGGAATCGGCTTTGTGCTTGCACAAAGAACTCCTTTCCGATTTCCGTGACATCCGCCGGAGGCATTAACTTCTTTCAGCGGATGTTTGTATATCCGCTGAAAGAAGTTAAATATGTAACCGTATTCATGCCATTTACGAATAGAAATCATAGAAAACTTGTATGATTTTAAGAGAAAAACTCGTACTCAAACTATTGTGAATTTTCCTAACACAACGTATTATTGTAAGTAGAGTTAACGTGAAGGACTTCACATAGTCACGTAATCGTGAGGAGGAATTTTTAATGAGTGCAATTCGAGTAGGTATTGTAGGTTATGGAAATTTAGGACGTGGTGTAGAGTATGCTATTTCACAAAATCCAGATATGGAGTTAGTAGCGGTATTCACACGTCGCGATCCATCAACTGTAAACATTGCGAGTAATGCTAACGTATATTTAGTAGATGATGCTGAAAAATTCCAAAATGACATTGATGTAATGATTTTATGTGGTGGCTCAGCAACAGATTTACCTGAGCAAGGACCACACTTTGCACAATGGTTTAATACAATTGATAGCTTTGATACTCATGCGAAAATTCCTGAGTTTTTCGAGGCTGTAGATGCAGCGGCACAAGAGTCTGGTAAAGTATCCGTCATTTCAGTTGGCTGGGATCCAGGTTTATTCTCATTAAATCGTATACTAGGGGAGACAGTTCTACCAGTAGGCACAACTTATACTTTTTGGGGAGACGGTTTAAGTCAAGGTCACTCAGATGCTGTGCGTCGTATTGAAGGTGTTAAAAATGCGGTACAATACACATTACCAATTCAAGAGGCAGTAGACCGTGTTCGTAACGGTGAAAATCCTGAGCTGACAACGCGTGAAAAGCATGCACGTGAATGTTGGGTAGTTCTTGAAGAAGGTGCAGATGGGGCGAAAGTTGAGCAAGAAATCGTGACGATGCCGAACTATTTTGATGAGTATGACACAATTGTAAACTTTATTTCTGAAGAGGAATTTAAAGCAAACCACACAGGCATGCCACACGGTGGATTCGTTATTCGTAGTGGAGAAAGCGGAGCTAACGAAAAACAAATTCTTGAATTCTCATTAAAACTTGAAAGTAATCCAAACTTCACATCTAGTGTTTTAGTAGCATTTGCTCGTGCAGCACATCGTCTAAACCAAGCTGGAGACAAAGGTGCTAAAACAGTATTCGATATCCCATTCGGTCTGTTATCACCAAAATCAGCTGCTGAATTACGTAAGGAACTTTTATAATTTTAACCTATTAAACTACCCGATTATCATTTAGTTGATAATCGGGTTTTTCGAATTTAGCAATTCATTTTGTTAAATCACTATATAGCTAAACTATAAATGAAAGCACCATCAAAAGCTGGGGATGACGAAATTAACGACTACACAAATGCTAACTTTCCGTAAAGGGAGCATATCGAAATAAAATCATTGGACTTTATTAATTGTATTTATTGTAAAATAAATACTTTTTGTGCTTATAATAAAATTAGGTTATTAAAATCTACTTAAGTAGTTTTACATTGTAACGTTGCTGCTTTGTAAAAAAGGATAGATTGGGGGAGTTTCAAATAGAAAAAGTGAATTTTTTTAATAGTGAACTATTTCATAAAAATGCTGAGAAATCATTTTTGATTCACGCAAATAAAATACAAGAATTGCTACCAGAGGCTGATATTCAACATGTTGGTAGTTCAGCAATTCCTAATAGCATTACTAAAGGTGATTTAGATATCCAAGTACGTGTTAATGCTGAACAATTTTCGAATGCCATAGAACTACTATCAAATTTATATGAAAGAAATGATGAAAGTGTTAAAACAGCTACATTTAGGGCATTTAAAGATGATACAACTAATCCTCCTTTAGGGGTTCAATTAACTGTAATTGATTCTGAGTTTGATTTCTTTTGGAAATTTAGAGACGTTTTATTGGCAAATAATGAATATCGCGATGCATATGATAAATTGAAGAAAGAGTACGAAGCTAAATCAATGGATGCCTATAGGGAAGCTAAAGATATCTTTTTCCAAAGATTAATGGAAACTCCTGAGTTTAAGAGATACGATAAATAATTTTGATTATTCATCGGATAGTAAGGAAACTTGAAAAAAGTTGGTAACGGTAAAATCAATTTGATAAACTTGAAGTACCAAGCGAAAACTCCACCCGTGGTTTGTCTCAGCAACAATTGCGATACGTGAGTTTTCGCTTTTATTTGATATATAAATGTAAAGATTTCATAAGATCAGCCCCGCGATATTATGATGAACTCATAAAAGATTTTAACTCTGAAGACTTGTAACCTTACATAACCAGTTGAATGGGGAGGTTATCACTAAATGACGACAGACATTATTATTCAATCAAAATGTATTTCACCGAGTCCGTCTAATCATTGTATTAGTAGAGCTACATTAATGAGAACATTAAATAAGAGTCTAGACCATAGTTGCACGCTTATTCATAGTGGTGCTGGGTATGGCAAAACAACAATCCTTACACAATTTCTACATGCACAATCAAGCAAATTTTCCTGGTATAGTGTGTCGGAGGAAGATGATAATATATTGCCGTTTTTAAGGCATTTATTTTTTAGTATCACACGAATTGTTCCGGGCTTCGGCCAAGAATTCGATGCTTGGAATCAATTATCCCGTTTTCCAAAAATTGAAGAACTTAATCGTTGGTTTAAGCTGTTTGTCAATAGTTTATGTGAAATCGAAGAAGCAATATTAATTGTCATCGATGACTACCATCTCGTTGACCATGAATTTCATATAAATTATGTGTTGGAAAAAATAATTGAGTTTTCACCACCGAATGTTCACTTTATCATTGCCTCTAGAACGATGCCGAATTGGGATATTACGAGGAGATTAAAACTACAAAAGAAATTACTTGTAATTGCAGAAAAAGAATTAGCATTTTCCTCAGAGGAGATCGCTGTTTTTTTCGAGGATTATGCAGAGGTACATTTAACAGAGGTTGAAATAGCGAAGGTTGTGGAAATTACAGAGGGCTGGGCAATTAGTATTTCTTTATTAGCCGAGCAATGGAACGATGAGACATTAGCTCATTGGCTAAATATTTCTACAAATGATCTTTTCACCTATTTATCGGAGGAAGTTTATCTTAAGATGTCTGCATTTGAGCAAGAGGTATTATTAAAGCTGGCGATTTTCCCCACTTTCTCAGAGGAGTTAATATCGCAATTTTATAGTACGGAAATTGCACAAGTGTTAAAACTGTTTGTCCAGCGACATTTATTTATTCAACCTATCACGAAGGATGGTTTGTATCGTTTTCATGCCTTGTTTAGTCGATTTTTAGAGGCAAAGTGGCCACAACAAAATGCTTCACAGTATATTACATTGCATAAACAAGCAGCATTGTATTATGTAATGCAAAACAATATTCAAGCCGTTCTTCATCACGCATTTAAAACGAATGATCAGGATTTTTGTGGAGAGCTATTACAAAATCATGCTGAAAGTCTAGTCCGTGCTGGGCAATTTGAGTGGTTATTAGAAAAGATAAACAGATTTACAGCTAATGAAAAGTCCGAATATTATAAATTGTATTATTTTGAAGGTGAGTGCCACCGCTATCGTGCTTACTATGAAAAAGCAAAGCAGTCGTATGAAAATTGTGCAAACATCGCAAAAAGTAAAAACGATTATCTGTTTATGACAAAAGCGCAGGCAGGTTTAGCACATATTTATCTCGATACAATTCAGCCAGCATTGGCAGAGCCACATTTAAAGAAGGCTTTAGAGTTAGCGAATCATACGCCGTTAAACAAAGAGGAACTTCTCGAATTACAACGTCAGTATGCAGAAAATCTTGTGAATCTAGGGAAGGCGAAAGGCGCACAAGTATTTACCGATGAGGTTGCTTTAACGGAGGACGTGCTACAAAGAGCAAATGTCGATGTTCGAATATTGTTAAGAACAGGACAGCTATTAGAAGCGAAGGAATTACTGACGAAGAGATTGGAATTACCACCACAGCTTGTCGCGACACATAGAGAGAGTGAGCTACTAGCATCATTTGTCTATGCGCTTTTAGGGCTGGGGAAGGATGCATGGTATGCCGCTCAACATGGAATTCGTAGGGGACTACGTGAAAAATCGATTTTTATAGAGGCTGTTGGCTATATTCGCAAAGCACATGCTTACCTATTAGTGGATTTTCCTGATTATCAAGGAGCCTGCCAAGCTTATGAGAAAGCTCTTACATTAATGAATACTATTAATATTTCTCGCGTAAAAGCCGAACCTTACATGGGACTAGCAATTGTCAAACATGCGCAAGGAGATATTATCTCAGCTAAAAAATATATAGCACTCGGCTTACAGGAAACAGAGCAAGTACAAGACGCGTGGATGACCGCTCTAATATTAATTGCTGAAGTGAAAATCATTCTTTCTCAACATGAATATGAACGAGCCGGACAATTATTAATGAAGGCACAGCGATTATTTCACAATTGTGGTGATCAAAATGGTGTAATGCATGTACTATTCTTTCAATCTGTCATTGCTTTCAAAGAAAATAAACCGCAACCATTCAATCATTATTTTCAGCAGTTTGCCCAGTTATGCATCGCAAATGGCTATGACTACTTTTTACAAAGAAAAACCATTCTCGGTCCAGCGAATGGGATGATCTTTTATGAGCTTTTACAATTTAGTAGAAAGTCCGAAGGGGAAAATGCCGCTATTTTAACGATGCGTAGCTATTTTCAGGTTGAGAACAATATCATCTATCCTGATGAGGAAATGCAGGTGAATTTTTTAGGAAGTTTAAATTTAACAAGAAATCATCGAAAGCTTGAGGATAAAGAATGGCAGCGCGATAAATCGAAGGAGCTTTTTGTCTATTTATATTGTCATCGCAATCGTTTTACGCCAAAGGAAGAGATTGCACAGGCGTTATGGCCAGAGCGAAATGTTGATTCACTCGATCGAGATTTTAAAGTTGTTTTGAATACGTTATTAAAGGTTCTTGAGCCTAATAGAAATGCGCGTCAAGATAGCTTTTTCATTCAGCGTAAAAATAATATGTATCAATTGCAGCATACTCAATTTCTACAAATTGATGTCGAGCGCTTTCTCTATTTTTATGAATTAGGGATGGAGGAGTTCGATCCACAATTGTCAAACGAATGGTTGTATCTAGCTGAAACAAGCTATACGGATACACTTTATGCTGAAAAAAAGCAGTTAGATTGGCTTATACAGGATCGAGAAAAACTTCAATCTTTGTATATTGAAGTACTGGAAAGGTTAGCACAAAATGCGACGAGGCAGCAAAACTATAAGCAAGCTATTTTTTATGCAGAAAGAATGATTCGTGAGGATGCATTATGGGAAGAAGGCTATCGCTTGTTAATGTATAGTTACTATCAATTACAAAACCGCTCCCTTGCATTAAAATGGTATGAAAAATGTGTGCAGCAATTAAAAAGGGAACTAAATACAACACCGATGGAATCGACGATGGTTGTTTATGATTTGATAATCGGCTAGTGTATATGATGTAATTGGTTATTTTTGGGGCATCTATGACATGGAGGTGATTTCCGTTTCGACTGGGCGCTTTGCTAGGGTGTCCGAGGAGTTTCCCAGTCGGAACGAAAATCAACTAGCTCCTACAAGGAAAAAACATAATAACTTTTGATGAACATTTATATGCATTAATCAATAATTTTTATAATAATTGGAGGTACTACTATGTCATTTTGTAAGGTAAGTAAAGCGAATATTTACTATGAAGTGATTGGAACCGGAACACCAATCGTAATGCTTCATGGCTATTCGCCAGATCATAGATTAATGAAAGGCTGTATGGAGCCTGTTTTTGCCGAAAGGGAAGGCTGGAAACGAATTTATATTGACCTTCCAGGAATGGGCAAGACGACAGACTATGAAAAGATCAATGACTCAGATGAAATGCTAGAGGCCGTTGTAGAACTAATACACGTATTACTACCAAACGAACGGTATTTATTGGTAGGAGAATCTTATGGTGGATATTTAGTGAGAGGAATAATGAGGGAGTATCAAGACCAAATTTTAGGGGCTGCTTTTATTTGTCCGTTGATTATTCCTGATAAAGAAGGTCGAACAGTCCCAGAACAAAGTATTGTCTCGGCAGATAAAGAATTTTTATCGACAATAACGAAAGAGGAACTAGAGGATTTTAGTTCACATCTTGTTGTTTTAAATGAATACAATTGTCATCGCTATACAAATGAAGTGTTAGCAGGCCAAAGAAACGCAGATGTGGAATTTTTAGAAAAAATCCAAAAAGGCTATCGTTTTTCATTTCCTGTAGATGAAATTTCATTTGATAAACCGTGCTTATTTTTGTTGGGCAAACAGGATTCCATGGTTGGCTATAAGGACGCTTTTACGATTTTAGATAAATTCCCAAGAGCAACTTTCACAATTTTAGATAAGGCTGGGCATAATTTGCAAATTGAACAAGCGGATTTGTTTAATAGCCTTATGCATGAATGGTTAGATAGGGTAGAGGATATTTACAATTGAAATACATTTTGTGAGAAAGAGACAGAATGAGATCTTTAGAATCTATTGATTAACTCACTTACTCAATATTTTCAAAGGGTTCTTTCTGTCCAATTTTTTCACTTCTTTTCCATATAGGTGAATTTCCCATCGAACGAATTATATTTGCGTAATGAATATAGAAGAAGCATTAGCATTAAAGTAATCGAATTTAGTAGAAGGGATAGTTGCAAATGGATATTAGGAAAATGCGATATTTCATAATGGTGGCAGAAGAATTGAATTTTAGTCGTGCGGCAGAACGTCTTAGGATGGCGCAACCTCCTTTAAGCCAAGAAATTCGTAAATTAGAAGAAGAATTGGGAGTTCAACTTTTTCATCGAACGAAAAGAATGGTAGAGCTTACGGATGCTGGGAAGATATTTTTAGAAGGATCTCAACAAACACTGCTTCAGTTAGAAAGAACTATAAAAGAAACACAACTCGCGGCTGAAGGGAAAATAGGGAGCTTAATTATTGGTTTTGTCGATTCCACAGAAATTGTTATAGAAGTTCTTAATAAATTTCGAGAACGCTTTCCTAAAATCCATCTTATATTACGTGAAATGACAACAGAGCAGCAATTAAAAGCACTTTATGAGAAACAAATTCATATTGGATTTATTCGTTCTAAACAGAACAACGGAATACTCTCTTCTGAAGTTTGTTCAGAAGAATCTTTAAGATTGGTTTTACATCAAGATCATCCTTTCGCCTCATTGCCCGAAATACCACTCCGATTGTTGATGGATGAACCATTTATTTTGTTTCCACGTCATATGGGTCCAAGTTTTTATGATTTAATTATTAGCTACTTTTGGGATCATGGTGTAAGCTTAAATGTTGTTCAAGAGGCAATTCAAATGCAAACGATTGTTAATTTAGTGGCAACCGGAATGGGAGTTTCTGTCGTTCCATCGTCGGTGGAAAGTTATAAACATCCTGGGGTTATCTATAAAAAAATCCAAGAGACTACACCAAAGGTAAATTTGTATGTTGGTTGGAGAGAAGATGAAAAATCTGCAGTAGTAAATCATTTCTTAACAGTTGTAAGAGAGATGTATTCGATTTTGCAATTTAATCACCAAAAATAAAAGCCCATCCTAAAGGGGATGGGTAATAAAATATTGTTAACCTGTTTTACTCGGATCGTACTCAACGAAACCTTCTAATACTTTGTCAATCTGATTCATAATTTCAATGTCTAGTTTGACACCAGAAGCGAGCGCGTTCTCTCTGACCTGTTCTGGGCTCGAGGCACCGATAATCGCTGAGGAAACGTTCTGGTTTTGTAGTACCCAAGCTACTGCAAGTTGAGCGAGGGTAAGATCAATCTCTTGTGCGATGGGTTTAAGCTTCTGAATAGCAGTGAGTACATTGTCGTTCATCCAACGTTGTGCAAGCTTATTAAAGAATGGTTTGCCAGCCGAAGAATTAGCACGCGCCTGGGCTGGTACTGGTTTTTGGGGTAGATATTTTCCAGTGAGAACACCTTGTGCTAAAGGCGACCATACTACTTGCCCAAGTCCTTCACGTTGACAGGTTGGTATAATATCGCTTTCGATAACTCTCCACAACATTGAATACTGGGGTTGGCTTGCAATGAACGGAATATTCAATTCCCGTGCAAGTGCTGCACCACGGGTGATTTGTTCTGATGTCCACTCACTTACACCGATATAAAGCACTTTACCTTGTCTTACAAGATCCGCGAAAGCTAACATCGTTTCTTCAAGAGGAGTAGTTGGATCAAATCTGTGTGCATAATAGACATCTATATAGTCAGTTTGTAATCGACGCAAAGATGCATTACAATTTTCTAGAATATGTTTTCGTGATAAACCTTTATCGTTTTGCCCATTCCCAGTCGGATGGCACACCTTTGTACATAGTTCAATGCTCTCCCGGCGTATACCTTGTAAAGACCTGCCGAGTACTTCTTCAGCTTTAGTTTCTGAATAAACATCAGCAGTATCGAATGTAGTTATACCGACATCTAGTGCTGCTTTAACACACTCTTTTGCAGTATCCTCATCTACTTTACCCCCATGATTTATCCAGTTTCCGTATGCTATCTTGCTTATTGTTAATCCGCTATTGCCAAGTTTACTAAACTCCATTCTAGTCCCTCCTTTTGAAAGTGCTATCTTCATTATAAAAACCAGATTTCAATATGGGTAATATATTATTACTTATGAATTAATATGAAATTTATATAATAAAACTGCTTTGCTGTTGTTGCAGAAAAAGTGGCACATCACACTTTTGAAGTTAGATATCGATATTTTTCAAAAGTTGGGTGATAAATTGATAAAGTTGGTCGATAAACAATCAAAAATTCTCGATAAATCTCAAAACTGTTTCGATAAACCCCTCATACCCGGAAAAACCACACTATCTTGTAACTAATTTGTAACTGGAGTTTTATATAGTGTTTACACAGCAACGAAAGCGCTTTCTTTTTAGTTCATTATGAAAGGGGATATGGGATGAAAAAGCATTGGTTATTTGTGCTTTTATTGATGTTGACGATGTTGATGGTGGCTTGTAATTCGGATGAGACGAAGGATAGTTCAACCGGCGACAAGGCTTCAGAGGATGACACAAAAGGAACTACGGAGGAAGGGGGCACTATTAAAATCGGCGTGCTTGCGTCATTAACGGGTGCTCTTGAATCGTATGGGAAACAAACAAAGAATGGCTTTGATTTAGGAATTGAATATGCGACTGGCGGCACGATGGAGGTTAATGGTAAGAAAATAGAAATTGTTTATGAAGATACAGAAACAAAGCCTGAGGTTGCAGTTCAAAAAGCGACGAAGCTATTAGAAGATGACAAGGTTGATTTTTTAGTAGGTTCTTCTAGCTCAGGTGATACGCTTGCCGTTTTACCACTCGCGGAAGAGTACGAAAAGATTATGGTGGTGGAGCCAGCGGTAGCGGATAGTATTACGGGCTCAGAATTTAATAAATATATTTTCCGTACAGGCCGAAATTCCTCTCAGGATGCTTATGCTGCAGCGGCAGCGATTGCGGGAAAAGGTGTTAAGATTGCAACGTTTGCGCCGGATTATTCTTTTGGCTTGGATGGGGTTAAAGCCTTTAAGACGGCTGCGGAAAAGCTAGGTGCAGAAATTGTTTTAGAGGAATATGCGGATCCGGCAGCTACTGATTTTACGTCCAATTTGCAAAAAGTAATTGATGCAAAACCAGATTATTTATTTGTTGTATGGGCTGGTGCAAACTCGCCGTGGAATCAAATTGCCGATTTAAAAATTCAAGAAAAAGGCATTAAAATTTCTACGGGTGCACCAGATATTATTGCATTGAAATTTATGAATCCATTAATTGGTATGGAAGGGTTCTCTGTTTATTATCACACGTTACCACAAAATGATGTAAATAAATGGTTAGTTGAGGAACATAAAAAACGCTTCAATGACGTTCCAGATTTATTTACGCCAGGAGGCATGTCTGCAGCCATCTCGATTGTAGATGCTTTGAAAAAATCAGAGGGTGATACAGATGCGGAAAAACTGATTGGCATTATGGAAGGGATGTCATTTGAAACACCAAAGGGTACGATGACTTTCCGGAAAGAAGATCATCAAGCATTACAGTCGATGTATTCGATCCGTTTAGAAAAGCAGGATGGTGTAGATTATCCGGTACCAGTGCTAGTTCGTGAGCTTAGCCCTGAAGAAACAGCCCCTCCGGTTATGAATTAATGAAATTGGAGACAGAAAGCGTTATTATTCTGTCTCTCTTCACCCACTTTCATATGAGAATGGGTGAAGAGAGTTAGAAGTACTAGAAAGGAGAATACGATGGAACCCATTTTGCGAACAGAAAACTTAACCATTCGTTTTGCCGGACACATAGCTGTCGACCATGTGAATTTTAATATGCCGGAAAAGCATTTGAAGTCAATTATTGGACCAAATGGAGCTGGAAAAACAACCTTCTTTAATTTAATAAGTGGAGAGTTAAAGCCGACTGCCGGGGATGTCTATTTTAAGGGGCAATCACTTGCGCAAAAATCAGCAATTGAAAGAACACGCATGGGCCTAGGGCGATCTTTTCAAATTACGAATGTTTTCCCGAACCTGACAGTATTAGAAAATGTCCGTCTGGCTGTGCAATCCAAGGAGAAAGTTCGTTTCCAACTATTTCGCCATTATAAAAGCTATAAGGCGATTACTGAAAAAGCGGAAGAGCTATTAGCACTTGTTTTACTTGACAATAAAAGAGATGCCCTCACGACAATGCTATCTCATGGGGAAAAGAGAAAGCTTGAGATTGCGATGCTGTTAGCACTTGATACAGAAATTCTTTTACTAGATGAACCAACGGCAGGCATGTCTTTAGAGGAGGTGCCGACGATTTTAGAAGTGATTCGCACGATTAAAAATCAAGGTGATAAAACCATTCTCCTCATTGAGCACAAGATGGATATGATTCTAGATTTGTCGGATTCGATTATGGTGCTATTTAATGGCCAGCTTCTTGCAGATGGAACACCAGAGGACATTATGAAAAACGAAACCGTACAAAACGCATATTTAGGAGGTCTGTACGATGAACACGTTACTGAAATTAAATGATGTCCACACATATATCGGGCAATATCATATTTTGCAGGGGGTCAATTTTGAGGCAATGGAAGGGCAAGTAAGTGTACTGCTCGGTAGAAATGGAGCAGGCAAAACGACCACTTTAAAAACGATTATGGGGTTAACACCTGCCTCAAAGGGAGAGGTAGAATTTAACTCAATTTCTATTAAGAAAAGCCCGACTTATAAAGTAGCGAAGTTAGGAATAGGCTATGTTCCTGAAAACCAAGGAATCTTTGCAGATTTAACCGTAGAGGAAAATATGAAAGTAGCCATGCGTAAAGAAGATACAGCTACTTTAGAGCGGCAAAATTATGTACTGGAGCTGTTTCCAGACTTAAAGAAATTTTGGAAGAAGGCTGGTGGGCATCTTTCAGGTGGTCAAAAACAAATGCTGTCTATGGCACGGGCATTTATCAATGATAGTAAGTTGATATTGATTGATGAGCCTTCGAAAGGATTAGCGCCCATTGTAGTAGAGAAAGTAATGGAGGCCATTGTTGAAATGAAAAAGCAAACGTCCATCGTACTTGTCGAGCAAAACTTTATGATGGCGAGCCGAATTGGCGATACGTATACATTGATTGATGATGGTAGAACCGTTCACTCAGGGAAAATGCAAGATCTTATCCATCATGAAGAATTAAAACGAAAATATCTTGGAATCGGATAAGGGGGTGTACTTTATTGGAGCTACTTGTCAATTTAGTCATTAATGGCCTTGCAACTGGCATGTTAATCTTTTTGCTGGCGGCTGGTCTGACGTTAATTTTTGGATTAATGGACGTTTTGAACTTTGCACATGGGGGTTTATTTGTTTGGGGGGCTTATGCGGGGATCTTTACGTATATGTTCACAGAGAGCTTTCTTATTGGAATTGTAGGTGCCATCGTAACGGGAGCTTTATTAGGACTCATTACTGAAAAATTAATAATAACACCTGTGTACGGCAATCATATTCAGCAAATTTTAATTACATTAGGGCTAATGCTCGTGCTGCAGGAGATGATTAAAGTTGTTTTTGGTCCAAATGGTGTGGCCGTGAAAACGCCGAGTTACTTAGCAGGCAGCTGGGAAATTGGAGACGTAATTATTATTAAATATCGATTATTTATTATTGTTGTCGGTTTTATCATTTTCGGTATTTTCCAATACATGCTAAAAAAGACGAAGGTCGGCCTCGTCGTTCGAGCTGGTGTACAGGATAAAGAGATGGCACAGGCGCTTGGTATTCATATTAAGCGAGTGTTTTTATATGTGTTTATGGTTGGTGCAGCACTTGCAGCTCTTAGTGGTATGTTAATGGCTCCGTATTCAGGCGTCATCTATGCAGAAATGGGCATGGAGTATGCGATATTAGGTTTTATCGTTGTCGTAATCGGAGGAATGGGCAGTTTTTCAGGCTCGCTATTAGCAGCTATATTAGTAGGTTTAGCAGGCAGCTTTATGGCTTATTATGTGCCAGTGTTATCGCTTGCGGTCAATATGATTTTAATGGCTATTGTATTAATTTTCCGTCCACAAGGCTTATTTGCTATGAGAAAGGAGAGATCAACATGAAGCTTCCATTGCAGCATCTATGTTTTTTCCTCATGTTAGCTATTTTAGTGCTTCTCCCTTTCGTCAATGACTCAAGGACGCTCATGATTTTATTAACGCAAATCTTTATTTTCGGTATTTTAGCGATGAGCTATGACATTCTCCTTGGCTATACAGGAATTGTGTCATTCGGGCATGCAATGTTTTTTGGTTTAGGTGCATACACAACCGCTGTCATGCTGAAACAGATGGAGCCAACACTCTCAACATTTTTCTTATCGATTGTAGTCGGCATGTTACTAGCAGGCTTCATTAGCTTTTTAGTAGGATTACTGACACTTCGATTAAAAAGTCATTTCTTTGCGATGCTGACATTAGCTTTTTCAGGACTATTTTTAGTTGTGGCAGAAAAATGGCGTTCTGTTACATACGGAAATGATGGCTTTACGTTTAGAGCACCTGAAATATTTAGAGATCGAATGACGTATTATTTCTTCGTGCTCGCATGCTTAGTCGTTATTTTTATTGCGCTATATCGCTTTGTGAACTCGCCAACTGGTCGAATTTTAATTGCTGTTCGGGAAAATGAACAACGAACAAAATCACTAGGCTACAACACTTTGTACTATAAAGTGATTGCTTCAATTGTCGCAGGTACTGTTGCGAGCTTAGCAGGCTCCTTATATGCTATCTCCCTCCGTTTTGTCAATACGAGTGTGATGACAATGGACATAACGTTAGATGCATTATTAATGACGATTATTGGCGGTGTTGGCACATTAGTTGGACCATTATTAGGATCGGCTATTATCGAATATGCACAGCATGCGCTTTCAGGGTTAGCTCGTGATTATCCAATATTTGAACGTTGGATTATCTTCTTTGGGATCCTTTATATTTTAGCAGTTATCTTTTTCCCAAAAGGAATTATTGGATCCTTGCGCATGATGTTTTGGAAATGGCGATTAAAGCGAAAAGGAATAAATCAATCATCGGTTGTCCTGTCGCAGGAAAAGGAGCGATTTGAATGACTGTAGGCATTGTAAGTACAGGAATCTATATTCCGCAGACGAAAATGACGTCAAAAGAAATTGCGACGCTTTCCAATATACCAGAGGATGTTATTCGACAAAAAATGGGTATTTATGAAAAGCCTATTCCTGGTGAGCACGATCATACGGTTCAAATGGGAATATGGGCCGCGCAGGACGCTATACGCAAGGCTAATATCGACCCGAAGGACATTGATGTTGTGATGTATATGGGAGAGGAGCATAAAGAGTATCCTTTGTGGACTGCCTCGATAAAGATGCAGGAGGAGCTAGGGGCCGTAAATGCTTGGGCATTTGATGTGCAATTAAGATGCGGCACAACTATTATGGCACTAAAGTTAGCGAAAAGCTTAATGGCGTCGGATGATTCCATTCATACCGTACTCCTAGCTGGTGGCTATCGAAACGTTGATTTTATCGACTACAGCAATCCTCGTACACGCTTTATGTACAATTTAGCAGCTGGTGGAGGCGCAATTCTTTTACAGAAAAACTATGACAAAAATCAATTATTAGAGGCGGATATTATGACGGACGGTTCTTTCTCAGAGGATGTAGTCGTGCCTGTCGGTGGTACAAAAAAGCCTTTGACGCCTTCTGATTTAGAAAATAAATTGTATCAGCTCGATGTGATTGACCCAATTGGAATGAAGGAACGTTTAGAGCAAAAATCTTTAAGCAATTTTTTGAAGGTAATTCGAACATCTTTAGCGAAAAGTGGATTCAATGAGGGCGATGTTGGTTATTTAGCGATGCTTCACATGAAAAGATCTGCTCATAATTATATTTTATGTGAACTCGGCTTAGAGCAAGAGCAATCCATCTACTTGCAAGAGTATGGTCATATCGGACAGATTGATCAAATATTATCATTGCAGCTAGCGTTAGAAGAAGGCCGTATTCATGATGGCGACATCGTCACACTTGTTAGTGCTGGGATTGGCTACGTATGGGGAGCGATTACGATTCGATGGGGATAAGGGGGAAATGCAATGTTAAAAACTATTGAGCTATCAAATGGAGAAACGATTGCGTATCGCAAACGTCAAGGGGGAGAACGTGTTTTATTATTGATTCACGGTAATATGACATCATCCAAACATTGGGACGTTCTAATTGACGCGTTGGATGAAAAATATACTATTTATGCGCTGGATTTACGGGGCTTTGGTAGTTCATCTTATCATAAACCAATTTCCGCGATTAAAGATTTTAGTGATGATGTGAAGCTTTTTGTGGATGCGATTCAATTGCAGCAGTTTGACATGATTGGTTGGTCAACGGGCGGAGCTGTTTGTATGCAGTTTGTCGCACAGTATCCAGGCTATTGTCAGCAGCTTATTTTACTAGCCTCGGCATCTACGAGAGGCTATCCATTTTACACAGATTTAGGTACTGGTAATCAAGCTGCATTAAAAAGAGCTTTTACCTATGAGGAAGTACTCGTCGACACATCTAAAACAAAATTAGTACAAGGCTTCTATGATTCGAAAAATGTGCATGGCTTACAGTCGGTCTGGAACGCACTTATTTACACACATAAACAGCCTAACCCAGAACACTATCAAACATATGTGGAGGATATGCTGACACAACGAAATTTAGCGGAAGTTTATCATGCCTTAAATGTCTTCAATATAAGTGCTGTTGATCATGATGTCTCAAAAGGCACACATGAAGTACAACAAATTACGATTCCAGTTTTAGTGTTAAGAGGGGATCGTGATTACGTAATAACAGAAGGAATGAATGATGAAATAATGCTCGATTTAGGTGGAAATGCACAATTCGTTAGTTTAAAAAACTGCGGTCATTCCCCATTAATAGATGATTTACCACAGCTGACATCTGAAATTGAAGCGTTTTTAGAAATAGGAGGAAAAAAGTATGCGTTTAAACAATAAAGTTGCCATAATTACGGGAGCCGCGAATGGAATTGGCTATGCTGCTGCTGAACGGTTTATTGAAGAGGGTGCATTCGTTGTCATTGCAGATTTTAATGAGGATGCAGGTGTTTCAGCAGCCAAACATTTTGGGGATCAAGTATTATTTGTGCAAGTAGACGTTGCGGATAGAGAAAGCGTCAAAAACTTAGTAGCAACAGTTATAGAGCAAACGGGCCGGGTCGATATTTTAGTGAACAACGCGGGTATTACACGTGATGCGATGCTAACAAAAATGACGGAAGATCAGTTTCATCAAGTGCTAGATGTGAATTTGACTGGAGTGTTCAATTGTACGCAAGAGGTCATTCCACATATGATTGCTGCCGGAGGGGGCAAAATTATTAATACATCCTCTGTTAGCGGTGTTTATGGCAATGTCGGTCAAACGAATTACGCTGCCACAAAGGCTGCTATTGTCGGCATGACGAAAACTTGGGCGAAGGAATTAGGGCGCAAGGGGATCAACGTTAATGCGGTGGCTCCTGGCTTTACAGAAACTGATATGGTGAAAAAAATGCCAGAAAATGTGCTAGCACAAATGCGTTCTGTCGTGCCATTGCAAAGATTAGGAACACCTAGAGATATTGCCAATGCCTATTTATTTTTTGCATCTGATGAGGCTTCCTATGTCCACGGTCACACACTTCATGTGGATGGAGCAATTATGATGTGATAAGGAGGCTTTCCAAATGTTTGTAGAGCAATCCTGGATTTTAAAACGTACATCGTTAACACCTAAACTTATCGCATTGGTAAACCTCGAAACACAGGAGCAGTGGACTTATCAGCAATTAACAGAGGAAATCACAAAATGGTGTCATTTTTTTGAGCGCCAAAACTTGCGGGCCGGAAGTCGTGTTGCCGTATTTGCGAAAAACCATATCCAGCTTTTTGCTGTCTTATTCGCCTGTGGATTAAGAGGCCTAATCTACGTACCATTGAATTGGCGATTGAGTGCAAAGGAATTACATGATATTTTGACGGATGCTACGCCTTCTTTACTACTTTACGATGAAGAAATGAATTGCCCAGTATCTTTAGAAAATATGCATTCTCTGCGTTTAGCGAGTGAAGCGGCTACTCTCAGCATTCGAGAGGTAGACCTGAATGACCCTTGGCTTATGATTTACACTGGGGGCACAACTGGCAAGGCAAAAGGTGTTGTCCTATCGTTTAATTCTGTGAATTGGAATGCAATTAATACAATTATTAGCTGGGGTTTAAATGATCGTGATTGTACGTTAAATTATATGCCGTTGTTTCATACAGGCGGTTTAAATGCCTTATGTATACCGCTTTTAATGGCTGGCGGTACAGTGGTGATTGGTGATAAATTTGAGGCAGAAAACGCTCTTCAGGCGATTAATCAGTATAAGACTACGATTTCACTTTTTGTGCCAACAATGTACCAAGCGATGATTGCAACGGACTACTTTAAGGAGAATTGCTTCCCGTCAATGAACGTATTTTTATCAGGAGGCGCACCATGTCCGTATCCAATCTATGATGCATTTATTAAAAAGGGGCTATTTTTTAAAGAGGGCTATGGCTTAACAGAAGCGGGGCCTAATAATTTTTATATTTCTCGAGAGGCAGCCTGTTTGAAAAAAGGGGCCGTCGGGAAGAGTATGCAATTCAATGAAGCAAAAATTATCAATAGTGCCGGAGAAAGCTGTGCGCCCAACGAAGTGGGAGAGCTATTCGTCAGAGGTAAGCATATGTTTCTTTTTTACTGGAATAATCAGCAGGAGACTGAAAAAATCATGCATGAAGGTTGGTTGAAAACTGGTGATTTAGCCATGATGGATGAGGATGGTGACTTTTATATTGTCGGTCGCAGTAAAGAGATGATAATTTCTGGCGGGGAAAATGTGTATCCACAAGAAGTCGAGCAATGTATTTTGCGCCATCAACTAGTGCAAGAGGTAGCGGTCATTGGAATAGCTGATGAGTATTGGGGAGAAATCGTAGTGGCCTTTATCGTTTGTCAGGATCAGGATGAAACTATATTAGAGAAAATCAAAGAAATTTGTAACAAGCATTTAGGTCGCTATAAAATCCCTAAAAAGATAATCGTCATTGATGAATTGCCAAAAACAAGTGTCGGAAAAATTGATAAAAAAGCATTACAAATGTATGCGAAGGCTGCGAAATAACGAAAAACGCTTGGAAATTCAGGCGTTTTTTTGCTTTTATTGTATCCTTAATTCTCAATTCGGAGTAGTCCATTAAAGATTGGGATAAACGGATAGAAGAGCGATTCAATTGGGCAAGATTGTGGAGAATCCCCTGTGTAATTATGATAAAATATTGCGAGTGAAATCAGATTTTTAACGATTTTCAGTAACGAAGCGAGGGCAGTCCTACTTTGGAAAATGTAACAAGTGTAGAAAAATTGGAATCAACAAAATCTTTACAATCGACAATCAGCAAACTCGAAAATGCCTTGTCTCAGATGACCGAGAAAGGTGCAAATACTACTTTAGTAAAGAAACGACTCAAAGCTGTTTGCATTGGATTAGCGATGCTAGAAAATGTTTGGAATCAAAGTCCCCATCATTATACCCAGGAAGATTTAGCCGTAGCGCGCACTGTTCTCGTTGGTTTATTACCATCAATTGAGAGTGTATATATGAAGTCAAAGGTTGGTAGTCCCCAAAGAACGCTTTTAGAAAGAAGGATTAAAGCGTTGGAACTAGCTGTTCAAGCGATTGATGCACTTTTAACAAACTAACAACTTTACTATTTTTAATATAAATGAGCTGTTAGTGAGCCGTGACTGTGAAAAAATAAGGCAATTTTCTTATAGATTGTTGCCATCCAAAAATTTTTTAACCAAAAGATATGTATAATAATTTTAGAAACTTTCTTAATTTTGTGACGTTATAATGATAACCATGAAAAATTAAGGGGGGACAATATGCTAAAAATTAATTCCGCTATTTTAAGTTCAGTCATTATTTTAATAGGTATTATCATTTTGTTATTATGTGTGTTGGTTTTACCGAGGGTAGCGCAGGAAACCGTACTAATACACCCAGAAGTTGCATATCTAAGATATCCGATTTTATTTGGAATGTATGCGACAGCGCTGCCGTTTTTTTATGCAATTTACGAAACAGTGAAAATGATTCAAGTCATTGAGTGTAAATCTATCTTTTCAATTCGCATTGTTAAAGGGTTAAATCATATAAAATATTGTGCATTTGTCATTATTGTTTTGTATGTCTTAGGTATCTTTGTACTTGGTAATGCAAATGCGTTACCACCAGTAATAGCGGTAATGGGATTTGGTATACTTATCGTGACAATAATGGTGGCGGCAGGAGCAGCCTTTATAAAAAATATACTTATAAAAAATCAAATGAAATTATCTAATTAATCCACTCCGAGAACTTAATGTAGTGGTCATTTTCTTGCCCTTTAGTTTTTCAAATAGCTATTATAAAAAATGCACTAGAAACGAGGGTGTAGAATTATATCGTAAGTAAATATGATTCTTTAGTAAAATTTTATTTTCTTCTTCATTTAACGGGGCGTTTATTAAAGATCAAAGAGTTGCATATGCAGCTCTTTTTGCTTTATTGAACTAACTGTACAGATTCCAGGTATATGTACCAGAGTTTACTGCTAAAGGTTCTGACGGACCGACTAAAAATAGTAATAGACAGTTTAAGTCTTTCTGTAGGCGTAAATGATTTCCCTTACATTAAAGAAGGTACTTACCAGTGTAATGTGTTATTAGTAACAATCTTTGAGAAAATAGCCAAAAATAAAGAAGGCTTGCCATCTTTAATAATTCCATACAATAATTGACAATCCGCTTTTAGTTAAGTAAACTAAACTTAACTAAAAGTAAATTGGGGCTGATAAATCTTGGACGATTATTTAATAATGATAGACCAAATCAATCAAAAGTTTGAGCAGTTCAAGTTGTTAGTTTTACAAGAATCCAAAGAGGTTGAGGAATTAGAGAACTTTCACTTAACTCCACAACAAGAAATTATTATGTTTTATATCATTCGCAATGAGCCTGTAATTGCGAATGATATTGCAAATCATTTTGGTATTTCAAAAAGTGCGGTTAGCCAAGTAATTTCAAAGCTCGAAGAAATGAAAATGATCTATCGTCAAGAGAATGCAATAAACCGTAGAGAGACCTTTATTTATCTTGGGGATAGAGGACAAGAGTTTCATCAACTTCTAAATAAAATTGACGCCATGCTTGTAGAAAAATATTATTCGAAAGTTAGCTTAACAGAGTTAAAAAATGTTCTTGATACATTAAATAAAATTGTCGGAACTAATGAAAACAAAGGGAGTTAAGATAATGGAGAAAAATTTGAAACAACTAACAAATCGTATACATTATTTACCGCATAATTCTGAAACTGATCGACCAATACTGTCTGCCATTTGTGGGGATCACCAAACCTTAATTGTTGATGCAGGAAATTCTGATAAACATACTAAGTTATTTCTTGATGAACTAAATCAAAGTCAAATTGCTAATTATCATTCTGTAGTATTAACGCATTGGCATTGGGATCATAGCTTTGGAACAAATCAGATGAATCTATTAACCATAGCACATGAAAACACAAAGATGCACCTTGAAAAAATGATGGAATATGATTGGTCAGATGAAGCTTTAGATAAACGTGTCGAAATAGGCCTAGAGAATCAGTTTTGTTCCGACATGATTAAAAAAGAATTTGGAGTAGACAGAAATATTACCATCAAATTACCTAATATTACTTTTAAAGATAATTATGAGATTGAATTAGGTGGTATTCGGTGTGTAGTCAAATATGTGGGTGGAGATCATTCCGATGACTCATCAATTATTTATGCAGAGGAAGAAAAGGTACTTTTCTTAGGGGACTGCTTGTATCCAAGTATTTACTCACAACAACCACAATATAAAATTGAAAATGTTAGACATCTCTTAGAAAACATTGAAATGTTTGATGCCGAAATTTATGTGCTTTCGCATGAGCCCCCATTATCTAAAGAGGATTTTATGGGGTATATAATGTTGTTGAAGTTAATTTGTGATTTAACAGAAAAACATCAAAGAAACCATTCGAATTTAGTTAATGAACTATCTACTCAACTAAATCGTAAATTAAGTCAGTTAGAAGAAGAAATAGTATATTGTTTTATTAACGGATTATCAGTTGATTAAAATAAAGTTGTAAGTGGTATGTAGTTCTATTTTTAGAACCGAAAAACGCTTGGAGATCCAGGCGTTTTTCAATTCTATAAATGAAATGTTTCCTTTATGCACATAGCAACTTCTTCAGCACTCAAGTTTGTGTTGTTGATCTTGAGATAATTTGGATATTTTAATTCGCCCTCTAAGGAATTTAGTCTGTATTTTTCCATCGAGCTTTTCAAATCTTTTTCGGACCATTCAATATCTCTCTTTGAAGGTTTATGCTCAAGTCGATTACCGCTTTTATTTCTTTCCAATCTTTCTACTACATCAGCTTCAAGCTCTACAAAATAAACAGTACCCCCTCTTGATTCAAAAAGCTTTGCAAGATCGTCGACATAATCCCAATCCTCCTGCATATCAAAAGCCCAGACATAAGTAAAAATTAAGCCATACAAATTACTTTTGGATACCTCTTCAAATATTTCCTGACGAAACAAATTAACCAATCTTTTTCCTTCTGTTGTACCATAACCAAAAAAATGACTAACCAAATCAATCGTCATATGGTTATGAAAAAGTTTCAAATCCGTTATTTTAGCTAATTCCTGTCCAACAGTCATTTTTCCTACTGCTTGAGGACCAAATATTAAAACAAGTTTCATAAACTCCCTCCCTTTTAAAAAATATATTAGCATAAATTTCAAATTACACCATAAAAACGAAGGATATTAGTTCACCAGCGAGAGATGGTGGTGACATTATGTTAAAGCATATGTTATGCGGATAAGTTTATCGGAGTGGAGACTGGCGACTCCTCGGACGCCCCCAGGAAGCTTTGCTCTGCGCGAAAGCGAAGCGTCAGCGGCAAAATGTTTTATCTGCGCGAAAGCGAAGCGTCAGCGGCAAAATGTTTTATCTGCGCGAAAGCGAAGCGTCAGCGGCAAAGTGGCAAAGTGCCCAGTCGGAACGGAAATTAACCACACGTTGTGAATTCATTGTATTTCCCTTAGCTACTGCTCACCAACAACTCATTTATATTAATATTGTTAATTTATTGATAATGTATTGAAACTATTGATAGAATCATGTTTAATAAAAATGGTTCACATTTTATACATAATATTCCTAATTAATATGAGAAAGGAGAGACGAATTATTTGCGCGCTTTTAAAATTAGTACGAAATTTAATTTGCTTTTAGTGGGCGTTATTCTGTTTTTAAGCATTATGATTGGATTTGTATCCCATATACAAGTGAAGGAAATTATGCTTAATAATTTTGAGCAGAGTGTAACCCATATTTCAAAGGTCGGCTATGCGCTTCTAGAAGAACGATTTAAGGGCGATTGGGCTATAAAAGATGGGGAACTTTACAAAGGGGATTCAAAAATAGTTGATCAGGAAGCCTTTGTTGATGAGGTTGGCGAAAGCATCGATGGTGGTGTAACCATTTTCCAGGGCTCCAAAGGACTTATTACTAATCTAAAGCTAAATGGCGAACGTTTAGTTGGCAAAGATGCTGATCCAAAAGTCGTTGAAAATGTTATGACTAAAGGGGAAACCTTTATTGGTGAGGCAGATGTAGTAGGAACGAAATATTTAACACTCTATGCACCTATTAAAGATGCAAATGGAGACATCATTGGGATGTGGTTTGTCGGTGAAACAATCGATGAAGTGAATGCTATTATTTTTGCATTTATCGGCAAGCTTCTCATTGTATTGTTCATCGGAGCTGTCATTGCTATATTAGGTAGCTTCCTGTTTACGAGAGCATTTGTGAAGCCGCTTCGTGAAATGAATGCTCAACTTCGAGATATTGCGGATGGAGAGGGAGATTTAACAAAACAGCTACAAATTAATTCCAAGGATGAAGCAGGTGAGCTTGCACAATCGTTTAATAAAATGCTGACAAGCTTAAAGGTAGTTATGCAACAAATAGCACAATCCTCTAAACAAGTTGATGTATCGTCTGATGGCTTAACATCTAAATCACAGCAAACCGCTGACATGACGAGACAACTAACTTCAACACTACAAGATTTAGCCGATGGTTCAAGAACTACATTACATAGCACAAGTGATAGCTTAACGGCCATGCAGGAAATGGCGATTGGCATCCAACAAGTTGCTGAAACTGCTTCAACGGTTTCAGATGCTGCTGATTTAATGAGTGACGAGGCTGCTCAAGGAAATGATTCTTTGAATCGTGTATTGAATCAAATGACAATTATTAACAAATCATCTGACCATGTAGAGGCGCAGGTCCGAATTTTAGGTGATCAGTCGCAACAAATTGGCAATATCGTTGATGTGATTACAAGCATCGCTGATCAAACGAATTTGCTTGCCTTAAACGCAGCCATCGAAGCGGCTCGTGCCGGGGAGCAAGGAAAAGGATTTGCTGTCGTTGCAGATGAAGTTCGTAAATTGGCAGAACAATCAAAGAAATCTGCTGATCAAATAGCATCGCTTATTCATTCAATTCAAAGTGATACGACCAATGTTATTACGGCTATTTCTAGTAACTCGAAGGAAGCTGCCGCAGGTATGGATGTTGTCGATGATACAAAACTGGCCTTCCACAAGATCATGCAGTCGATTAAAGGAGTAAGTACACAGTTGCATGACATCTCCGCTGTAACGGAACAAATGTCTGCAAGTGTTGAAGAAGTTACTGCCTCAACAGAAGCAATGGCACGCATTGCAACCAAGGCAACTGAAAGTACGGAACACGTTACGATAACAGCAGAGGAGCAACTAGCCTTCATAGATAATATGGCTTCTTCAGCAAAAGAAATGGCACAGCAGGCAGACGAGCTTCAAAGCTTAATAAAGAAATTCCAATATTAAAGAGTTGATAAACGCTAATCCTAGCAATTTGAAGTACACAAATGGGAACAGTTTTTCTCAATTCTATTAAAAGGATAGAAGAGCTTAAATAAATTGGCTCTATCTATCCTCTTTTTTATCACAGATGGCACTATATACTACAACAATTTGTTCGTTCATCAATCTAATATTGCGGTAATTCATATCAATTATTAAAAGTACATTCAAGCCTATTTCTTAAACGCCTATGTAAAAAAGATATAGCCTGTTTTCTAAAAGATTCTTGCTATTCAATTAACGATGAAGGATATAATAGTTGAAAAATTGTGAGTATTCAAAATTTAGTGGATGATATATGTTAAAATAGTTATTTGATACATAAATATTTCTATAGGAGTATGTATATGAAAATAGTAGAAAAGTATGGAAAAGTTATAATAGACAACTTTGAATTTTATGGTCAAATTGAAAAAGATAAATATTGTTCTAAATGCAAGTTTAATCTAGTATATTACGATGATTTTGATGCTTATTTTTGCCCTAAATGTAATAGTTGGACTGAATCAAAATGTAGTGATCCTAATTGCAAATATTGCCATAACCGACCAGAAAAACCTTTAACTTCTTTCAGCATTGATGAAAACTAAAACCATGAAAGGAGAGCTAGATAGTGGAAATAAGAATAGCCAAAATCGACGACTTATCGCAATTGTTGTATATATTAAATGAGGTTACATTAAATTTACAACAAAAACGAATACACCAATGGGAATACCCTTGGGATCATAATAAAATTATAAACCAATTAAAAAATAACTTTTTGTACGTTTTAATAGTAGAAGAAGAAATAATAGGAACGTTTTGTATATATGATATAGAAAATATAAATGAATTTTCCCTTGATGATAAAAGTAAGTATCTATCTCAAATTGCCATTTTACCCAAGTTCCAAGGAAAAAACATTGGTTCTGCAATAACAGAATTTGCTTGTTCTTTAGCAAAAGGATTAGATAAAACCTTGTATTTAGATTGTTGGGCTGGAAATGAAAAGTTAAAACAGTTTTATTCAAGAAATGGTTTAGAATATATAGGTGACTTTCCTGAAGAAGACTATTTCGTTAGTATCTTTCAATACAGCTAAGCATATTTGCTTTGCTTCAATTGGAAATCATACAAACACATGTATAGGAGTATGAATTAAAGTATTTTCCTTCACAATCTGGGGCTTATTAATAAAGAAATTCCAATAGTAAAGATGGTGAAAAACGCTTGGTTATCCAGGCGTTTTTCCAATTTTGAAAGGAGGATTATTTACTTTATAAGGAGGGGGAAATGACTGAAAACACATTGCAAAACAAAGCGATTAAAGAAGTTTGGGAGCTAATGCTAGTAGGTTTTCGAGTTTTATGTCCGGATGATCAATATATAATCGAAATACCTAAAATATCTTTGCCGTTAAATAAACGAATTAGCGAAATAAAACATGTCAAAAATCCTTTACAGCAAGTTGGGGCTTTTGTTGTGGAACATGAATTTGGTGAAGAAGATGGATACTGGGTTTGTGTTGAAATGAAAGAGTTCGAAGATATTCCACATGATATGGTCACTCTAACAATCACACCTCAAAGATATGCAACTTTAAGACATAAAGGGGTCAATCTTAAAATAATGGATGCCTATACGAATCTACATTTGTGAATTGAAGAAAATAAATATGAAAGACTTAAAAATAAATGGCACTTAGAAATATTTCACAGCATGAAAAATAGTGGGAATTTAGATATAGAGCTATTAGATACGATTGTGTAAAGTCTGTTAATGAGAGTCTAAACGTCAAACATAATATTAAGGGGGAATTTCTGTTTATCGTTTTTGAAACTAAATTGTAGTGCTGATATTTATTTTTCTCACAAAGGTTCCCATAATACGAACATATCAGTAAAATAGAGTAGGTTAGGGGGACAGTATTTTGAAAGATCAACGTTTTAAAATTGCGCATCGAGAGGCGCTTATCGGTATTGGACTTGTTATCGTTAACTTTGCGATATGGTTCGGCTTTGCCTATGGACTAGGCTCTGGTGATCCAACAAGCTATACGTATGTTTTCGGTTTCCCTGCATGGTTTTTCTATAGCTGTATAGCAGGGACAGGTTTTATGATTATTTTAATCTGGCTCGTCATGAAACTCTTTTTCAAAGAGGTACCATTTGACGATGAGGAGGTGGATCAATAATGCACTGGCAAGTTATTGTTCCACTGCTATTATTTTTAGTCATCATCTTTGGTATTGGTATCTGGTCAAATAAGCATATACGCTCATCCAATTCATTTTTACAGGAATACTTCCTCGGTGGTCGTGAAATGGGAGGCTTCATCCTTGCGATGACAATGATTGCTACGTACGGTAGTGCAAGTAGCTTTATTGGTGGTCCAGGTGTTGCTTATACGAAAGGGCTTGGTTGGGTATTATTGGCGATGGCTCAGCTTCCGGCGGGTTATTTTGTTTTAATGATTTTAGGGAAAAAATTTGCTATTATCGCAAGACGTTATCAAGCGATCACGTTAATCGACTTTTTACGAGAGCGCTATAAAAGTCATGTCATAGTTATTTTATCAGCTATTAGTATCATCATCTTTTTATTTTCTGCCATGATGGCACAATGGGTAGGTGGTGCTCGATTAATTGAATCATTAACGGGCTTAAACTACACAACGGCACTGTTTATTTTTGCGATTTCCGTGTTAGTTTATGTGATCATTGGGGGCTTCCGTGCTGTTGCGTTGACGGATACGGTGCAAGGCTCGATTATGGTGATCGGAACAGTTATTTTATTAATTGGGACAATTATCGCTGGCGGAGGAATTGATAATATTATGGCTTCGCTTGTCGCTGAGAATCCGAATCTCGTATCTCCATTTGGAGCTGAAGGTGAATTAACGCCATTATACGTTTCTACATTTTGGATTTTGATCGGTGTTGGAGTAGTGGGGCTTCCACAAATCGCTGTTCGTGCGATGAGCTATAAAGATTCAAGAAGTATGCATTTAGCCATTATCATTGGCACTATTGCCATTGGGACAATTATGTTTGGGATGCATCTAATTGGTGTTTTAGCACGACCAGTGATGCCAGGTATTGAGATTGGTGATAAAGTTATGCCACTGCTAACATTAAAGGTTTTACCGCCATTTTTAGCTGGTGTTGTCTTAGCAGCACCAATGGCAGCAACGATGTCTACAGTTAATGCGCTCCTAATGCTTGTTAGCTCAACAGTAGTGAAAGATATTTATTTAAATTATATAAAGCCAACTGCGAATGATACGGAAATTAAACGTGCAAGCTTTATTGTTACAGCAGTGATTGGTTTAGTCGTTATCGTTTTTGCACTAAATCCACCAGATCTATTAGTATGGCTTAATTTATTTGCTTTCGGCGGACTAGAGGCAGTCTTTATTTGGACAGTCGTTTTAGGACTATATTGGAAAAAGGCGAACAAATACGGTGCGATAGCGTCAATGATTTCAGGGATGACCTTATATATTATCATTGATCGTTTTTACCCTTCTGTCTTTGGCATGCATACTGTGACAATTCCAATCGTCGCTTCCTTATTCATTTTTGTTATTGTTAGCTTATTAACGAGTCATAAATTTAAAGACGAAAAGTTGTTTATCTGACTTATAAAACGCCGTAGAGATTGAATATCTACGGCGTTTTATATTGTATTCAAAGAGTGATAGATAATACGTCGAGAGTCGTGGATAGAAACCTTGAATTGATGGATAGAACTTGAATCGATGGAAAGGGTCACCGGAACGACGGATAGTACCTTTGAAACGACGGAAAGAGTCTCCGAATCGACGGAACGGATCACGGAAACGACGGAAAGAACCCCTGGTACAACGAAAAACCTCTCTCGAATTAAAAAATAGAACACCCAAAGTTCATAAACAAACAAAAACGCCGTAGAAATAGCGTATCTACGGCGTTTTTTTAATGAATTATGTAATCATAAGCATTTTTAGTGAGCAATGTAATCGTTACGATAATAAACAATACGCGAACAAAGCCGCTACCTTTTTTTATCGCCATACGGGAACCTACAAATGCACCGGCAATTTGAGCTACACCCATCAGTAAACCGTAGACATAATGAATTTGACCTAAGTAGGCGAACATTAAAAGGCCTGCAAAATTACTTGCTAAGTTTAAAAATTTGGCATTTCCTGCTGCCTTTAAAAAATCGAAGCCGATTAATAAAAAGCTAAAAATTAAAAATGAGCCGGTTCCTGGACCAAGGAATCCATCATAAAAACCAATGCAAAATAACAATAGCATGAATAAAACTAAGTGCGTAGACTTTAAATTTTTGACTGCAGCTACTGAACCCCAGTCTTTTTTGAAGATTGTATAGACTGCAACAGCTGCAAGCATTACTAGCATAAGTGGTTTTAGTAATTCGGGGTTTATTAAATGTACTGTCCATGCACCAAAGAGTGATCCAATAAAGGCTAGGGGAAAGTATTTGATAACCGAACGAATTTCTAGCTGACCGGAACGATAAAAGGAAATGGTTGATGTTAAAGACCCCATTGTACCAGCAAGCTTATTAGTTGCTACGGCTGCTGCTGGATTTAAACCGGCAAACATGAGGGCGGGTAATGCAATTAAGCCACCACCACCAACGACGGCATCCACAAAGGCGGCTAAAAATCCAAAAGATATTAATAATATGACTACATTTAAATCTACTTCAAATAGCATGTATACACCTCTTTAGATAGTTACTACTGAAATAGTAACTAAATTTTACGTGTCTGTAAAGACTAATTTTTTCGTTGGCTAATCTTCATAGCCTTCAACTATAATAGAGGAAATGGAGGGATTCGATGGAATTATTAATCGCCCAATTAAAAGAACTGGGATTCACAGAATATGAAGCAAAGGCCTATACGGCACTCGTACAAAATAGTCATGTTAGTGCCTATCAAGTAAGTAAGAACTCCGGTATCCCACGTGCAAGAATATATGACATACTTAATGTGCTTGTTGAAAAAGGGTTAGTACTGAAAGAAGAAACGGCAGATCAAACGACATACTCTTCCATTCCTGTTGCTGTGTTTTTACAACAAATTGAGCAACGCTGGCAATCGAATTTCACGTCGATTAGTGATCAATTAGAAAAATTAGAGGTAAAAGAGCAGGAAGCGGAGCATAAGGTTGTGACGCTAAAAGGAAAAGAGGCAATCGTCAATTATTGTCAGTCGTTATTACAAAAAGCGGAGAAAAAAGTACTATTATCAATGTGGGAAGATATGTATGAAAAATTGCGAGAAGATATACATGAGGTCGCTCAGCGTATTCCGGTTCATGGAATTACTTTGTATGTGGATGAAAATATTGCATCGATTGACCAGCACCGCATTACTCAATATACGAGGAATGCTTCCACGCCCCATTGGTTTATTCTGTCTATAGATGGTCAAGAGATGATTTATGGACACTCACCGTCCAATCAAGAAACGGCTTTTATAACAAATGACCCTGTGCATATTTATTTATTAGAGGATTATATTTGGCATGACGTGCTTGTCAATCGATTGTTAACGCGCGATGATGATATGGAGCTTGAGGAATGGATTACTAAAGAACGTAAAGCCTTTTTCGTAGAGTGAAGATAATAAAAGAATCTACAAGCACAGATGGCTTGTAGATTCTTATTTTTTGTAATATAAGATCTTTTATCTTAATAAAAAACTTTATCAACATTGTATTTAGCGCGGAATGTATTAACCGCGTATGTTTCGTAAATTTCACGTTCCATTGGATCATCTACTTCGTACACTTCAATTTTGAAAACTTCATCACGATGATTTTTCATCGGTGACACATTGTCTTCAAAATGCTTTTTAATACGTTGACGAATTTTACGTGCTTTACCGACAAATAATAGTTCATTCTGTTCATTGTAGAATAAGAAAATGCCGCCATTTTCACGAGTGATTTTATGGAAATCAATAAAACCGAAATACGGTGTGATTGGAACATCACCTGGTTTTAAATCTTGCTCTCGTTGGCGAATTACTAAATCTGGTTTTGGAAATTCAATTTTAATCAAACTATTCACGTTCCTCTCTGTTACTAAAGGTATATGTTAACATAATTACAGCTTGTTTACCATAAAATATATGGACTTAGCTTCAATATTAGTTTTAAACAAATTACATAATGACATGCATGGTTAATAACAAAATATTCTATGTATTGTTGATATTCTTAAATGTTCATGTTACAATTCTTTTTAATTAAATAATCTTATCAAGAGAAGGCTTGAAAAAACTTAGGAAAAGTCAGCAATACCAAGGGTTCAAGGCACTTGTTAAGATGTGGAGTAAAATACAGTTTGTTTGTTATCAATAGTACACTTCTTATTGTCTATTAATTTAGATGAAAAGGAGTGTATTTTTTTATGCTTTTAAAGTTTGCGTTTGATGATTTTATATCGGATAGACGATTCAATAACACAACTGAGTCAAATATCAGAAGCTATAAATACATGATTAAACCTTTCATTGACTATTGCATTGAAGAAGGAGCAGTTAATGTTGAGGATGTGAGACGAAGTCATCTTAAAAAATATTTAATGATGGCACAGCAAAAAAACAGGAAACCAAATACAATCAACACAATTATTTTACGTGCTAAAGCTTTTTTAAATTATTGCGTTGAAGAGGGGTATGTTGATGAAAACATTGGGAAGAAGATAAAAACTCAAAAAGTAGATGTGAAGATTGATACTTTTACAGACCAACAAATTAACCAAATGTTAGCGTTCTATCGGACACAGAGAAAGAGGCATCAATCATATAGCAGTTACCGTAACTATTTGGTAATTTTAGTACTGCTAGGTACAGGCATTCGTAGGAAGGAACTATTAATGTTGAAGTGGGATGATGTAGATTTTAAAAATCAAACGTTACAAGTACATGGTAAGAGCAGGAAATATGAAACGGTGTTTTTGACAGATAAATTAACGAGAGAGCTACTAGCATTCAAGACATTTTCGTCAAATATCTTAAAAAATGAAAGTGAGTATTTGTTTGTTACTAATAAAAATGAACCATTTACAATTAATACGATTGATTACGTTTTTCGTGAATTAAAAGAGAAAATGAATTTTAAAGATGTGCGAGTTAGCCCACATACATTTAGGCACACCTTTTGCAGGAATCTAGTCCAATCAAATGTAAACAGTTTTACGATAATGAAGTTAATGCGACATGAAAATATAACAACGACTCAACGCTATGTAAATTTATGGGGTAGTCACTTAAAACAGGAGAATGACAAGCACAATCCATTAAACAATTTCGATTTTTAAGCAATAAAAAAGAGGGTCAGTGCTGAGAACACTTTCCCTCGATACTCAAGATAGCAGTAGACGAATACAACTAAATATGAGCATTTATAGCCTTCATTTTACTTGAAAAAAAGATAAAATGCAAAGGTCTAGTTTCCTATTGTCTTTTTTAGATGATAGTAGCTCGTTGGTGGAAACCTAGTAACACCAATTGAAACTAAACTTGACAGGTTACGACGTTCCCATCGCACACAAACGTCTAGCACCCTCTATAAGCGTTCCTTGTTTCGCTTTGGGTGTAAATGGTGTTAGCGACCATTAACGGCTAGGAGTGGAAGGTCTGAATGATTAAGGTCATGCAGAATACATAGTACATTGTAATTGTTGTTGAGTTTCTCATAACAGTAGAATAAGCATTTACGATACACGCAGAAGGCATGTAGACGGATTACAAGACGTTTCGGGGGCAGAAGTAGAAACTATATGTATTGTTCGAAAGAACGCATTTAACAAGGGCATACATATACGGATACCTCAAATGACGGATTCATGTACATAGTGCAATGGCTGTCTATGTTTTAGATTCTATTAATTTAGTTTCTGAAATGTAGGCAGTCATTTTAGCACCAAGCCGTTTTCCTCAACTCAGGCTTCATGTTGGAAGGGAAGGAGCAGTATGTCAATAAATTAAACACAATTATACTTAGCTTTTTGGCTAATTAAAAAAGGCTTTTTTCTAAAAGAGTGTTGCTATACTACTAACGGGGCAGGTTAGTGAAATAAGCAAAATGTGCCTAGTGGGCTGGCATGAACTATTACCGAAAAAAAACCCCAGTATAAACTGGGGAGACGGTTAGTCAGGTTCAATAAATATTTTATTTTTCTGGGTAATCTACATGCATTGGCGGTGGAACTAACCAGCCTTTAGTTTTATTAAGACGTAGAAGTCTAGCTCCAATTTGAGCTTTTGCTGTATGGAATTGGCCATACATTAAGGCAATATCTTCACGAGTAGAAATGCCCATTGCTTGACTGCATGCAACTAATCCAGCAGCTAGGTCTGCACTAAGGGCAGCGCTAATTTCTGGATCGTTAAACTTAGCACCTGCAGGGATATCTTCCATTCTTGCTACTGGTCTTTCGGGTGAAGCAGGAGGTAAACCAATACCATTTGTTTTTAGGATTTTCTCTAATTGTTTTACTTCTTCCCTGCAAAGTTCAACTATATCTTCAATTATTTTTTTTAGATCTTCGTCACCAGCGTGATTATAAAAAGTTTGATACCCAGAAATCATACCATAATCTGCAATTAAATTTGACCAAACACTAAAAACTTCACCGTAATGTAATGGCTCGTTTTTTGGATTTCCACCAAGAATACCCATACTTTCACTTCCTTTTCTTATTTTAGCTAAAGCAAGGATAGTATGGGTTAAATAAGAAAAATAATTCATTTTTTAGAAATAAAAAAAGAGTCACCGAATTGTGACCCTAATGACAAATGAGGGAGGCTGTGACGGTCAACCAGCGCCACAGCAAGTGCGTGCGATACACTCGATATTAGAGTGTGCAAATTGAGGTTATCTATACATTGAAAAAGCAAAGTCGTCAATCGAATAAAATGTGTATGGAGGTTAAATTATGTATTGGCGGGATAGCGCAATGCAATAACAACTTGGGGCGATGCAATGCAACAGGTTGCTATCCCAAAACTAATATATGTAATGGTATTTAAAAACATATATAACACTATAAAAAAGTGAGAAAAGGATGGGAAAAGAGCCATATCTTTAAGAAGAAATTACTAAAGAGTAATTTAGAAAATAGGGAATTTGAGGGATCCATTATATTGTTATGAATTATCTATGAATATATCTAGGTTTCTGCAGACTTTTAAAATATAAGGGCCACTTGAGCAAGAGTGACCCAAATCCTCGAGTGCAGAGCTAAGCGCATTTGCTTAACACTACTATAATTATGTTGAGATTGCATGGTTTGAATAGTGGATAGCCTTAGAAATCGAAATAAAAATAAAAAAACCATAACGGCGAGGTCGTTACAGTTTTAAAGTAGTGTGTATTGGACAATATAAAAATGCTAAAGGGATAGCATGTGCGATAACAGTATGGGGTATTGCAAGAGGTTGCTATCCCGAAATAAATATATGCATTTTAAATTAAAAACATAACAACGAAATAAAAAGGGTCATTTCCTAAATCAGAAGTGACCAATAATAGCTTTATAATTTTTTTATGTTTTGAGGTGAAAAAAATTGCGAAGATGAAATTTAATGATGACATTACATTTTAAGCTTCACTCTTAGTCATTTTACATTTATAAATGCAATAAAAAAACTGCGGCGCTCGCCAACACCACAGTTTAGTTAGTGTGAGACACTAGAGAGCTTCTTTAATATGTACAGGTTTAAGAAAATTTATACATTGAAAATCTACAGTGTGTGATGATGCTTCTGCACAATACTTGGAAAGAACTATAAAAGGGTCACCAGGATGGGAGGGCGACCCTTTAATTAAAAATGTTAATATCCAGTCATGAATGTAGCGCCAATAATAATTAAAAGAATAAATAGAACAACAATTAAGGCAAATGATGAACCATTACCATAACCGCCACCAACATTTCCACCATAGTAACCCATAAAGAACACCTCCTTTTTACAATATATAATATGTTAGCTGCAGAGAAGGAGTATGGTTGATAAACCATTCAGCAGTGGGCATTAAAAAATATATTTTTGTAAGATAAGACTATAAAAAAAGGGCCACTTGGGATGGAGTGACCCTTAGTAGAAAGGTAAGGATGTGTAAGGCTAAATTAGCTTACCTTACTATTATTATGTTGTGATAGCTATGTTTGTATAATGAATTGCCTGTGTAATAGATTTAAAAATAAAAAAAGCCGTATCGTAGTCACATGCTACATTAAACTAATGAATAATATGAGGAAATTAATAAATAAGGCATTCCACTACTTTTTACGATTGTCTAAGAATTTGTGAAGAACCATACTTCAACTAACCAGCTAATAGTTTGTCAATATTTTTCTGTTAAAAGTTTAATATGCACGTGCTATACTAAAAAATGCA
>NZ_JBYTDL010000032.1:0-44456 GCF_058791335.1 Lysinibacillus sp. EB271-A1-10B | reverse complement strand
TTTTCTTTAAATTTAACCATACAAAAACTGCACCTCCAATTGTTAGATTGAGTGTCTAATAATTGGGGAGCAGTTCATTATCTGTGGAGGGCTTTTATTATGCAGAAAAGGAAGGTGTCAGATGAACAACAGACACATTATATACATCGTTTATTGGCGGTGCAATGGCATGGATAGGATACCTTATCGGAGGTATTGACCACTTAATTAAAGCGTTAGTTATATTCGTGACTATCGATTATGCACTAGGATTTATGGTTAGTTTAGTTTTCAAGAAAACTGAAAGTAAAAAGATGTTTAAGGGCTTAATCAAAAAGACGGCTATGGTATTGATGGTCATTGCAGCAGTACAACTCGATTCAGCAACAGCGAGTGGGAATTTTAATGCAATGATCTTGTTCTTAATCGGGATGGAAGGTATAAGTATGATTGAAAATCTAGGAAAGTTGGACATTAAAGTACCTAAATTCTTAGCAAATGCTTTTACACAATTACAAATGGATAACGTTGATAAAAAGGGTGATAAACAATGACTTATGCTATCGAAAAACGCTTAATGTCAGGATTGCCGAACATAGCTTTAACTGCTGTTAAATATGTTATAGCCCATGAATCAGGCAATCCAAACAATTGTAGCCCAAACGCTTTAGAAAATGAAATAGCATACATGAACCGCAATAAAGCCAATGCATTTACATCTCACTGGGTAGGCTGTGGCGGTAAAATTGTACAAGTTGCGCCAGTTAATCGTGTGCAATATGGTTGTGGCCCGAAAGGTAATCCACTTAGCTATGCACAAGTAGAGTTGGCTCGTATAAATGATATGGAGCAATTTAAGAAGGATTACGCTGCTTATATTTGAGTTGTTACGTGAACTTGCTAAAGAGGCTGGAATACCTGTTGTACTCGATGGCAGTGGTGACGGTATAAAATCACACCGTTGGATTACGGACAATTTAAAAGGTACAACACATAGAGATCCATTTTCGTATCTGCAGAGTATGGGGATTTCAGAGGAACAATTCAAATTAGACATTAAAAACGGCTTAGATAAACCAACGGAGAAGGATGATGATAAAATGCAATTCACAAACGCGACAACAAAAGCTGCAGTACGTGATTATATTAAACAAGCAGTAGATAAAAAGCTTATTGATAAAATGTGGTTAGATAAATTTGATAATGGAACTATGACAAATGGTGATTATGAAGGTTTAAAACTTATCATTGCACAGCGTAGTAACTAAAATGTAAAGACCAAGATAGCTCAAATTGCCGTCTTGGTCAATGTACATTTATAAGTATGGCAATAATGAAAATAAAACAAAAAACACTAGCAGAATACATGCGAATATAAAAATTTTAGTGATAAATGGATCTGAAGTAAATGGATCTGAATCATTTTTATTTTGTACTTGTTTTTTTGGATATTCCTCGCACTCTTCTTCCTTAATCGTATTACAATATTCACATATTTCAATCTCAGCCCCATCTCTATGTACTTTCTTAAATGGATTTATGGCTAAACAATTAGAGCAATTACTCAATTATATTCTCCTCACTAACCTTATCTACTAATTACCATTTTAGGAAATTTAGCATGAATTGTATATATAAAATTAGGCAATAGTAACGGAAATCACGCTATTTAAATTTTATTCCTGTAATTTTCACCTACCAAAAAGCGAACGTTCGTTCCGAAATGATACAAACGAATGTTCTTGTGTAGGGAGTGGAGTTGTATGTTGAATCCTGAACAACGGCGACTATTTCATAAATTTTTGATTCTTGGTATGGCTGTCCAATCATTGCAACGTGATTACTCTGTAATTGAAAATTTGAAAATGAGTAAAGTTTATTTACCAATCCTCGATAAGTTATTAAAAGACATAACCCAAGATTATTACAATAAGAAGAGGTTGTTGGCAAAAGAGAAAATAAGGTTATTTAAAGTAGAAAAGATAGATGAGTATTTTAGTGATGTGCATGTAGCAACGGCGGGGAATGATGTGGTTCTACGATATGCTAATATGGCACTAAAAACGCAGGTTGAAAATTTATTATTAAGTCACCAAAATAAAGACCAGGCGCTCAATTGAAAGTGAGTACCTGGTCATTTTTTGCTTAGTATTCTCTTACTTCGAATGAGGCGATTTTATCATGTACGATATATTCCGTTACTTTTTTATAAGGGGATATTGTTTTAGAAAATTTGAATGTTGATGTATCTTGTGCACTTTCAAACCATTTCAAATAGTCATTTAGTACTTTATTTGTAACGTCATACTCTTTTGTTATACCATTTACTAATGTAATGCTTAAAATAGCATTTGAAGATTCCTTGCTTGGTTTTTTAACAATTACTGCGCTAGTAGCCGCGATATCTGTGTTTTCTATCTTTGCTGTAATGATTGCTTCACCTTCACGAATGGCATTAACATTTCCATTCTGATCTACAGTAGCAATTGATTCATCGCTAGATGTCCATATTACTTTTGCAGTATCAGGAGTTACAGTTGCTATTAATTTATCTTGGTTACCTTCTAGAAGTTCTAATACATTTCTATTTAATGAGATTGATTCAGGTTTTGGTGATGTTGAAATTTTTTCCATCATTTGTAGTTCAGATATTGCTGTATTTACGGCATGATATGTGCTATTAGTAAGTGTAATGTTAACCCTGTACTTGTTATAATAACTAGAATTTTCAAAGGTGAAGCTTTGTTTTGGATTCTTTCTCCAATCGTCTACTGTAACGTTGCTATGAGAATCTAATACTATCCAATTTGAACCGTCCCACGCCTCAAATGTCCATGTATTTGGAAAAAGTTCTGGAAAACTTCCTTGATTATTCATTACATATTTACTAATTGCTTTTGGACTTGAGAATTCATATGCTAACCACCCTGTTTTTTCAGGCGTTCCCCAAGCATAGTTGGCGCCACCACTATCATAGTAGTCAATGCCATCAAAGGCTTTCCAGCTGGGTGTTTCAACATGGTTACTTGAAGAGGATGCTTTACCAAACTCTGATTCATTTGAAGTCATTTTAGGTATTAAATTTTCTGAATAGCCATCTTCAGCATGTGCATTTTCAACGTTATAGCTAATTAGTACTAGTAGTGATAATGCTAGATAAATAAAACTATTTTTAAATATCTTACTCACTTATGTATCCTCCTTTAAAGTATTTATAGGAAATTTCTTTAAATAACCTTTAAAGACAACTCTAACCAATACGAGGCTTATTTACCATAATAAAAATCGTTTATTTTTAATAATAAAAAGCCACTCATTTGAGTGACCTTCGATGTGCCTTCCACAATCATTTATGTTGATGATATTACTTATTTTAAATTATCAATCGCGTATTGAGCTTCTTCAGGAGTAAATTTTTCACCGTATTCAGAAGTTAATTGTTGGTAAATAGCTGAATCCGACATACTCATTTTTTCAGCGTATATTTGAGCTTTTTTCAATGCATTACCTTTCCAATCGAATACAATATTATCTACAGCATATTGAGCAGCTTCTGCTGGGAATTTCTCTCCATGTTCAGAAGTTAATTGATTATAAATACCAGCCTTTGACATGGACATAGATTTCGCATATACTTCTGCTTTTTTTAATGCCGATTTATTTTCTCTAGGAATGCTTTCTTCTTTCGCCTTCGCTTCCGCTATTGCTTTTGCTTCTGCCTCAGCATCCCACTCCGTGATGGGTGGTCTTAATTGTGTTTGTAATTATCTGTGATACAAAGTACACAAAGGATATCCAGTGCCCTATGACTGTCTGGGATGATAACAGATATAATAGAAGGAAATACATTTTTCAGAACTTGTACTTTCGTGACAGGTGCATCAGGCTCTGGTAAGTCAACATCCTTGTATTCTCTAATCATATTTAGAATGGAAGGTTAAAATTAAAGGGCAGGCATTAGAATTGGATGTGTCTTCTCGAACCTATAATTACTTTAAGTTGCTATTTAATAAATAAGAGATTTTATTAGGTGATATGAAGAATTAAATGGCCGCCATATTATTTCGGTAGCCTCTTTCATTTTATAGAAAACTAATCGTATTGGTAATCGTCTTAAAGGATGTTTTGATGTGTTTGGATTGATGAATATAAGGTAGTAATTAGAAAATTATTGACTTAGTATATATATTACTGAACGAATCGTTTATGGAAATTAGCAAGGTATCCACATTTTTATCGCAAAAAAACATGTTTGATAGGAAATTTTATAGCAAATTTTTAATTTAAGAAAAGAGCTTTTCTTCCGGCAAGTTCCTATCTATACTAGGACATAACGAATAGAGCGGTCATATTCGAAAAAACCAGAAGAGGGGTGCGAATATGCAGAACTTTGAAACGGTTGTTGAACGAAAATGTGAGCAACTTTTACTAAAAGCCTATCATTTCGGTGCATCAGATTTACTTTTAGTTCCGGAAAGTGAGCGGTATCGTATTTATTTTCGCAAATATGATAAGCTACTCCAAGCAGGTGAGTTACCAAATAATCTTGCGGAACGAATGATTTCCTTTTATAAATTTTCAGCGGCATTAGATATTAGCGAGCGGCGAAAACCCCAAAGCGGCTCTTTCCAAAAAGCTATGGAACAAGATCAATATGCCTTTCGTGTCTCGACACTTCCCTCCGTATTTTTAAAAGAAAGCCTAATTATCCGTCTACTTCTACAAAATCATGCATTCCCACTTACTTCTTTATCTTATTCCGAATATGCAGCAAACATGTTGATGGAACTAGTGAAACATCAACAGGGACTTTTATGTTTCACAGGTGCGACAGGCTCTGGTAAATCAACATCCTTGTATTCTCTAATCCATTACTGTTCGACAGAACTAAATCGTCATGTCATTTCTTTAGAAGACCCTGTAGAAAATAATCAAGCTAATCTTTTACAGATTCAAGTAAACGAACGAGCTGGCGTTACATATGCTACAGGCTTAAAGGCTATTTTACGCCACTCACCCGACGTTATTATGATTGGTGAAATACGTGATAAAGAGACTGCAAAAATCGCAATCGAAGCTTCTTTAACAGGTCATTTAGTAGTCTCAACCATTCATGCTAAGGATTCGGTAAACTGCCTTTATCGATTTTTGGACTTGGGTGTATCAATAGAAGAACTTCGCCAAACTGTGGTAGGTATAGTCGCTCAAACACTTTTCCAATCACCTATAATACAGGAAGAACGTCGTGCATTGTTTGAAATATTAAGCGATGTTCAACTTCAAATGGCCATTAAAGCAATTATGCAAAAAACTAGCTATGAATTGCCACATGAGTTAACACTTGCAGGTCAAAAAGAAATGATAGAGAGTCATCACTATGCGAATACGAACGTTTATTGAAAGAATTCAATTGGCTTACAATAAGGCAACAAAATGGCGCGTAAGGGAGCAAGCTCATTTTTTTAGTCGGTTAAGTGTGTTAATGCAGGAAGGTTATTTATTCCCGCAGGCTATTTCTATTTTATTACCTCATCATATTGAAGCACATGAAGACATGCAAAAGCTAATCAATGAAAAGCTGAGACAAGGAGTCGGTGTTTTAGGAGTTTTTGAAGCATTACAACTTCCAAAACAGCATTTAGTAGCCATTACAGTTGCAGAAAACAATGGGCATATGATTGAGACGTTAAAAGGCGTGGCAAAGCAAATGGCTTTGAGTGAAGCGACGAAGAAAAAATTAATGAAGCTACTCCTATATCCTGTAGTACTTATTTTATTTTTGTTGCTGTTGTTTTTAGTGTTTCGTACCATATTCTTTCCTAATATCGAAAAAATGGTGACTAGCCGAACTACCGGCACTGAGGAGACAAGCATTGCTTTGTCAAAGGCATTATTGCATCTTCCCGATACTTTAATGTTCATAGGCATTGCGGTATTTTGTTGTATTTTCATTTTTTACCTTACTCTCAAACGACGTCCGATTGCTCGCCAGTTAAATATTATTCTAAAAACTCCTTTGATTCGGATTTATACACGAATGTCTTTGACGAGACAATTTGCTGCTTATTTAGGGAGCCTGCTACAAAGTGGGTTTTCTTTACAGGCAAGTCTACAAATTTTAGAGGAGCAGCGACTTCAACCGTTTTTACAATATCTAGCGCTATGTATAAAGGATCGCGTTGTTTTGGGTGATACGCTAACGCAAGCAGTTAAGTTGATGACAGTTTGGCAGAAGGATTTTACAACATTTGTTGAACATGGAGAACAAAGTGGCTATTTAGGAAAAGAGCTAGTACTGTACAGCGAGTTAATGACGGAAAAGCAAGAGCAACTATTGCATAAAATCCTTGTGTTCGTGCAGCCCACCTTCTTTATCATTATAGCGATGTGCATAGTTGCCGCATATGTAAGTTTATTATTGCCAATATATCACATGATTGAACTAGTATAGGAGGTTAATAATGAAACGTATAAAGCAGCAAAAAGGTTTTACTTTAATTGAAATGTTAATAGTTCTCCTGATTATTTCCATATTAATTTTAATTACAATCCCAAATGTTACGAAACATTTTGCCACCGTCGATGAGAAGGGGTGCAAAGCGTATGTGAGCATGGTGCAAGGTCAGGTGGAGGCGTATCGAGTAGATTTTATGGATTATCCAACGATTCAAGATTTGGTAGCGAAAGGCTATTTAAAGAAGAATGAAACGACCTGCCCTAATAAAGAAGAGATTGTAATCACTAAGGATGGGGAGGTACGATTGGCGAAAACCTCTACCGATACTGGTTCTGGTAATTGATGGATACTAATAAGAGTGAGCGTGGCTATACATTTGTTGAAATGCTAATTGTATTGTTTATCCTTATGTGTTTGTCAGCGATTGTCGTCAAATATTCGTTAAAAGGAGTGGAGACTAGGGAGCTTGAGCAATTTTTTACACAAATTCAATTAGATATTCAATATATACAAACTTATAGTATGCATCAAAGGGAATATATCTCGATGAAGTTTGAAAGTTCATCAAAGAGATACATTATTAAAAAGGATATTTTTACAGAATTATATGAACGCCCTTTTCCGAAAGGGGTTGAGTTTATGCCTGCATCGAGTTCAATTTACACGATTATGTACAACTATAATGGAAACGTCATGACGCCAGGGACTGTTTATTTTAAAACGCCTCAAGGTGTGAAAAAAGTTGTGATTACATTAGGACGAGGGAGATCGAGGATTGAATGAATCTGGTTATTCATTTGTGGAAACGATATTATCAGTAGTCATTGTTATGTTAGTATGCACGACATTAATACCAATTAGCTATACGATGAAAACGACTCTTTATAACAAGAAGTTGGAGGTGTTCGCAGCTGAAACGGCCTATGAAGGCTTAAAGCATTACCGCAATCTACAACAAACAGAAGGCACTAAAACCATTGATAATATAGAATTTCAGTGGTTTATGAATGGACAAGGGGTATGCGTAAGTTTTCAAAATACGCGGGAATTACGTAAAAAATGTATACAACTGACAGGTGAAGTTGATGAATGAGCGAGGCTACACATTATTAGAAGCGATGTTTCAATTAGTTGTTTTTGTGCTTATTGCCCATCTTGTTGTGTTTATTATGCTTTGGTTTGCTGAAATGAAAACAACGATGCTAACTGATGAGCAATCAAAGTGGGAGCTTTTTGTTTATGATTTGAATATGTATGTAAGTGATATTTCATCTTTTACACTTCGAAAGGATCAAAAGAGAATAACCTTCCAGGCCGCAGATACCATTCATAATATTGATTGTTACAGCAATATAATTCGTGATCAAGTAAATGGTGGTCATGTACCAATGCTAGTTGGTATTACTAAATGCCAGTTCCGATATGAAAAAGATATGTTAACAGTAGCTGTTGAACTTCCAAGTGGTAGTAAAAAGGAGCGAACTTTCTATGTTCCAGTTTTTGAAAAATGACAGAGGGGCTATTTTTTTAATCGCAATTGGATTATTATTTTTTGTAACTACTTTTGTCCTTACGTTTTGTACGTCTTATGAGATTCAGTTTCGAACATATGATGGCCTAGAAAAGCTCAATGTTCGAGCTACGATAAATTTATTAGGACAAATTTTGTCAGACAGTGTAGAATCGTAGTTATAAGAAGGTGATTCGAATGCGAAAAATATATTTAGTTGGTTTTATGGGCTCCGGGAAAAGTGCGTTAGGAAGACGTTTAAGCTATTTGTTAAAGATGCCCTATTACGATATGGATCATGAGATTGTTCGACAGCAGGGTATGACAATTCCGCAAATATTTGAAAAATACGGAGAAGCACGTTTTCGGGAAATAGAAACAGAATTTTTGAAAAACTTCCGGGACGAAGCTTGTATTATTTCAACAGGTGGTGGAGTCGCAATTAATGCTGAAAATCGAAAAATAATGAGACGCAGTGGGCTCGTGTTTTTTTTAGATGCGACATTCGAAGATATATACAAACGAATACAGCATGATCCGAACAGACCGATTGTACAGAGCTCGACGAAAGAAGAGTTAGAGCAGCTGTATCATTACAGAAGAAAGTTCTATCGTGAAGTAGGACATATACAAGTGTTAACAGAGGGGCGAACAATCCGCCAAATTCTTGAGTATTTAGTATTCCAAGTTAAAAGGCTAAAAAGCGAACATTGATGTATCGTTAATACTTAAATGTTCGTTTTTTAACATAAAATAAAAAATGATTGCCTTTTCAATGCAATTAATGTTAGGATATAGACAAAAGTTACTTAATGTTCATTGAATACTAAATAGTACCAAGTTGAAACTTGGGCGGATGATTGTACGGGGAGAGCACGTATAGACGTCACCGAAGGAGCAAATAGCAAAATGTTATGAATCTCTCAGGTAAAAGGACTCGTATAAGACGCAACTCTGGAGAGTGCTGTAGTACTACAGCCACCAAAGGGGAAAGCCGGCTGATTGGCATTGTATGTATGCGAGTCAGTCTGGTGTAACTTTCAGGTGCAAGGACAGAGAATCCCGAAAAGGGGTTCGTCTGTCTTTTTTTATGTCTAAATGTTTTACCTAATGTTGTTCGTTTTTCTTTATTTGGATGAACAAACAAGGGAAGCATGACTGTACAAAAAAACAGACGAACTACTATAAGTAAATATGTAACGAACAATAAGGGGGCAAAAACAATGACAGAATTAAAACGCACACCTCTATTTGAAGAATATGCAAAACATGGTGGTAAAACAATTGACTTCGGTGGATGGGAATTACCAGTGCAGTTCTCTTCTATTAAAGAAGAGCATGATGCAGTACGTAATCGTGCTGGCTTATTTGATGTATCACATATGGGTGAGATTTTAGTAACTGGACCTAATTCACTAGAGTTTTTACAAAACCTTTTGACAAATGATATTTCTAAGATTGCAGTAGGTCAAGCGCAATATAATGCAATGTGCTATGAAGATGGTGGTGTTGTCGATGATTTATTAACGTATAAATTAGCAGACAATCATTATTTATTATGCGTGAACGCGGCAAATATTGAAAAAGATTATGATTGGATGATGGAAAATCAACATCAATATGATGTAACGATAGACAACCAATCAGAGGCTTATGCACAAATTGCCCTTCAAGGTCCATTAGCAGAAGAAGTTCTTCAAACATTAACAGATACTGATTTACAAACGATTAAATACTTCCGTTTCCAAGCAGATGTTGAAGTTGCTGGTCATAAAGCATTAGTATCTCGTAGCGGTTACACAGGAGAAGATGGCTTTGAACTATATGGCTCTCCAGAAGATATTAAAGCATTATGGGGTAAAATCTTAGAGGCTGGAAAAGACAAAGGTGTAGTTCCTGCAGGTTTAGGCTGCCGTGATACACTTCGTTTTGAAGCAGGTCTTCCATTATACGGGCAAGAGCTATCAGCGACAATTTCACCTCTTGAGGCTGGTATTGGTTTTGCTGTGAAGTTAAATAAAGAGGGCTTTAATGGTCATGAGGCATTAGTGGCACAAAAAGAAACTGGGCTGTCACGTAAAATTGTGGGTATTGAAATGATTGATAAAGGAATTCCTCGCCATGGCTACAAAGTGTTGAAGGATGGTAAGGAAATCGGTGAAGTGACAACAGGTACACAACTTCCTTCTTCTAAACGAAATGTTGGTCACGCATTAATTGACAGTCAATTCGCAACTATCGGAACTGAATTGGAAATTGAAATTCGTGGTAAGCACTTAAAAGTAGTAACAGTTGAAACACCGTTTTACAAGCGTTCAAAATAAAAGTTGAAAAGAGGGACCTACATTTATGAAACATCGTTATTTACCAATGACGGAGCAAGATAAACAAGAAATGTTAGACGTAATCGGTGTATCCTCAGTTGATGCGTTATTTGAGGATATTCCAGAAAAAGTACGTTTTAAAGGCCTATATGATATTAAAGAAGCGAAATCTGAATCAGCTTTATTAAAAGAATTAACAGCAATGGCTGCGAAAAATAAAGATACAAATGCTAACGTATCGTTTTTAGGTGCAGGCGTATACAACCACTATAAACCGGTTATCGTGGACCATGTTATTTCTCGTTCAGAGTTTTACACAGCGTATACTCCATATCAACCAGAAATTTCACAAGGGGAATTACAAGCAATTTTTGAATTCCAAACGATGATCGCAGAGCTTACAGGCATGGATCTTGCAAACTCTTCTATGTACGATGGAGGAACAGCGTTAGCTGAAGCAGGTATGCTTGCAGCTGGCCATACACGCCGTAAGAAAATTTTAGTATCTGAAGCAGTTCACCCTGAGTATCGTGATGTCGTTGCTACATATGCATATGGTCAATCCATTGAAATTGTTACTGTTCCACAAAATGATGGTGTGACAGATGTAGAAGCTTTAAAGGAATTAATAGATGATAATACGGCAGCTGTTATTGCACAATATCCTAACTTCTTTGGTCAAATAGAGGACTTGCAAGTAATTGGCGATATTGCGCATGAGGCAAAAAGTTTATTTGTTGTCTCTTCGAATCCACTTGCACTAGGAATTTTAACACCACCTGGTAAGCTAGGTGCTGATATTTGTGTAGGGGACGCACAGGTTTTCGGTATTTCTGAAGCATTCGGTGGTCCACACTGTGGTTTCTTTGCAGTAACTACGAAGTTAATGCGTAAAGTTCCTGGTCGTCTTGTAGGTGAAACAGTTGATGGTGAAGGTCGTCGTGGTTATGTTTTAACATTACAAGCACGTGAACAACATATCCGTCGTGATAAAGCAACGTCCAATATTTGTTCGAACCAAGCACTTCTTGCACTTGCTGCTTCTGTAGCAATGACTGCTCTAGGTAAAGAAGGCGTTCGTGAAATGGCAATGCAAAACATTGCGAAAACACGCTATGCTAAAAATGCCTTTGAAGCGACTGGTTTCACAGTAGCATTCCAAGGTGCACACTTTAACGAAATCGTTGTGAAGACAAATAAATGTGTGAAAGAAATTAATAAAGGCTTAATTGAAAAAGGTATCATCGGTGGCTATCCTTTAGGTCAAACATATGACTCTCTAAAAAATCACGTGCTAATCGCAGTAACAGAATTACGCACGAAGGAAGAAATTGATGCACTAGTTGCAGAAATGGGGGCTCTTAATGCATAACGAAAATCAATCACTCATTTTTGAAATTACCAAAGAAGGTCGCGTAGGTTACAGCTTAGAAGCACTTGATGTACCAGAGGTTGATCTTGCCGATTTACTTCCTGGAAACTTAGTACGCGCTGAGGCAGCAGAATTACCAGAAGTATCTGAGCTTGATATTATGCGTCACTATACAGCACTTTCTCGTCGTAACCACGGTGTAGACTCTGGCTTCTACCCGCTTGGTTCTTGTACGATGAAATATAATCCAAAAATTAACGAGGCCGTTGCACGAATTTCAGGCTTTGCTAATGTTCACCCATTACAGGACGAATCAACAACTCAAGGTGCGATGGAGCTTCTTTACGACCTACAAACTTCATTAGTTGAAATTACAGGTATGGATGAAGTGACATTACAACCTGCAGCAGGTGCTCATGGTGAATGGACAGCATTAATGATGATCCGCGCATTCCATGAAGCAAATGGTGAGGGTCACCGTAATAAAGTTATTGTTCCTGACTCTGCTCACGGTACAAACCCAGCATCTGCAACAGTTGCAGGCTTTGAAACTATTACTGTTAAATCAGATGAAAATGGCTTAGTAGATATTGAAGATTTGCGCAAAGTAGTTGGTTCTGATACAGCTGCATTAATGCTAACAAATCCAAATACACTTGGTCTATTTGAAGAAAACATTATCGAAATGGCAGAGCTTATTCACTCTGTTGGCGGTAAAGTATACTATGACGGTGCAAACTTAAACGCAGTTATGAGTAAAGCACGTCCTGGTGATATGGGCTTTGACTGCGTACACTTAAACTTACACAAAACATTTACAGGTCCTCACGGTGGCGGTGGCCCAGGTTCAGGTCCAGTAGGAGTGAAAGCTGATTTAATTCCATTCCTTCCAAAACCAGTTTTAGTAAGAACAGAAGAAGGAACATATCACTTCGATTACGAGCGCCCACAATCAATCGGACGTGTTAAACCTTACTATGGTAACTTTGGTATCAACGTACGTGCATATACTTATATTCGTACAATGGGTCCAGATGGCTTAAAAGCTGTAACAGAATACGCTGTACTAAACGCAAACTATATGATGCGTCGTTTAGAGCCATTCTACGATCTACCATATAACCGTCATTGTAAACATGAATTTGTATTATCAGGTCGTCGTCAAAAGAAACTTGGCGTTCGTACTTTAGACATTGCAAAACGTCTGTTAGACTTTGGCTATCATCCACCAACAACTTACTTCCCATTAAATGTGGAAGAGGCATTAATGATCGAGCCAACAGAAACAGAATCTAAAGAAACATTAGATGCATTCTGCGATGTGATGATTCAAATTGCAAAAGAAACTGAAGAAAACCCATCAATCGTACAAGAAGCACCACATACAACAGTCGTAACTCGTCTAGACGAAACACGCGCTGCTCGTACACCAGTACTTCGTTATCAAAAAGCATAAAATATGTTAGCGGGTGCGACTCCCGCTATCTCTATAAATAAAGTGGCTGTAAATACAGAGTCATTTGTGATTTTAAGTATATTTTTGCCGCAAGGGCAAGGATATACTTAATTTTATTTTAGGCAATGTTATACTTACCATTTTTGAAAATGTTTAACCTACTATAAAAAAGAAAAACCGGAATTTCTTAAGAGAGAATTCGGTTTTTCTTTTGGATTAAGAATCTGTAAAGCGATAATAAGATACTTCCATTAAAGGGCGAGGTCCTATGCTACGATTAGAAAGTTCCGGATGAATGTTGATTAATAGGCGCAAGATATAAAGCGAATAAATCCAAAGAAAAATCTAAACAACTAAGAAAAATAAAACAGCAAATTATTGAATGTGTTTTTTCAGCTTTTGAAGAAGGGAAAGTACATAATAAAAGTTACATTCAAAGTAAAGTTAAAATAGGGAAGCAATTTGTAGAACCTGAAATTCCTGATTACATAAATGAAGTTTTAGAACTTAGTCGTAAAGGCTTTTACTGAAAGTGTTGCAGAATTGCTAATTATACTAGGGAAGTGAATACTAATCTTGATCTTTTTTTGATATTAAAGATGTTTGTTGTAGGTGAAAAACTAAGAGTTTTAGTAAAGAATGGTTATTAATATTAATAAATTAAGTAAAATAATACGATTAACCAATTGGAGAATGAAGAAGATAGAGAGTAAAAAAATGTATGAAATTAATGGAAATTAAGTGAAATTTTCCTTAAAATACTGTTATGTGTAGTATATAATTAACTTTGTGGATTGACTTTTATTTACTATGATGAATGTTTTAAAATGAAACTTCTTAAGCAAGTTTTTAGTAACGAAAGTGAAACGCCAGCTACAAATATTTTTTTGTAGCGACAGCGGCAATTACGCCTCGGCATAATTGCCTATTATTAAATGTACGTTATAACAAACTTATTATTGCGGGGGAAATATGTTAAAGCTGTATTATTTGAAAATAGAAGAGCTTACAGATAAAAAATTGAAAACTGAATTAAAAAAATATTTATCTGAAGAAAGAAGAGCTGCAATCGATTTACTTAAATTTGAAGATGATCAGACACGGTCGATTCTGGGAGAGCTATTGATTAGATATGGTATATGTCAAAACTCTTTGTTGAAAAATTCAGATATAAAATTTATTAAGAATGAATACGGAAAGCCGTTTCTGAATAATGTTGCAGATGTATATTTCAGTCTGTCGCATTCTGAGGAATATGTGCTGTGTGGTATCAGTGATAAGGAATTAGGTGTTGATATAGAAAAAATTAATGAAATTGAATTGGACATAGCGGAAGATTTCTTCCACGAGAGAGAATATAAAGCTATTCTAAAGCAGCTGAATGAACAACGTCTGCAGTATTTTTACAGAATATGGTGCTTAAAGGAGAGTTATTTAAAATATAGAGGAACGGGACTATCGACACCATTAAATTCATTTTATGTGAACGAGTCTGATGGTGAAATATGTATTTATACTGCAGAGGGTCAATTAGAAAACATAGAGCTTGAAATTTTGTTTATTGATGAAAAATACTCTTCTGCAGTTTGCTATAAAAATAAGCTGAAATATGATTTAAAAAGAGTTTCCTTAAACGAAATAGTAAGAGTATTAATGGAAAAGGAGAAGTATGGAATATGAAAAAAGTGGTTATTTTCCCTCATGCAGGTGGAGCAAGCTTGTTTTATAGTGCTATCATAAAAGAACCTGTAAGAATATTACCCATTTATCTTGATTATCCTGGACATTTACTGAAATTAACAGAAACGCTTGCTGAAACAATGGATGAACTGGTAGATTACCTGCTGGAAGAACTACTTGAAATAAATGATTTGGTTTTAGAAGAATTAATATTTTTTGGTCATAGCATGGGTGGTTCTGTTGCTTATGAAGTAGCAAAGAGAATATATGAAAAATATAATATAAGTATTGAAAAACTGATAATATCAGCTAAATTGCCTCCTGGAGAGATGAATCTAAACATAAAAATAGAAACAATTGAAGATATGTGGGAATATATTCAGTCACTGCATAAACAACCGGATGAGATTCATACAAATCAAGAATTAGGAAAGCTTCTATTTCCTATAATGCAACAGGATATTTCTTTATTGAAGCAATATGAGACTGAATTGAGATATCCGAAATATCCATTGGGAAATATACAGCCGCATATTTTTATAGGAGCCCAAGACAAAGGGGTTTTAAAGCAGTATCAAAATTGGCAGAAATTTTTTCAAGAAAAATGTCAGTATGAATTTTTTAACGGTGGTCACTTTTATTTGCAAGAAGATAAAAATTCTTTTTTAAAGATTCTTCATAAAACGATTTTGGAGACCTAAAGATATTTAACATCTGTAGCTGCCGCGTTGCTTTCGCTACAAAAAAACATCTGTAGCTGTCGCTTTGTTTCCCTACTAGAAACTTGCTGAAAGAAGTTAAATGTACTTATAAAGCGTAAAAGCTTTGAGAAGTGCTTTAGCCTTGAATTACGACTTTAGTCGTGGGCAATTAGAAATCCACCTGCTTTTGTAGATGGGTGTTTTATGTTACAAATGTATTAAAATGTAAAAGTTTCGGGATATATTAATGGGGGTTTTGTTTTTTATTGACAGATTATAGTGTGAAATATATACTTTTTAACTAAGGAGGGATTTTTTGGATACAGTTATTGAAGTTACAAACCTTTGTAAGACAATCAATGGAAAGAGGTTGTTAAATAATATTTCTTTGGAAGTAAGGCGGGGATCAATATTCGGTTTGCTTGGAGCAAATGGAGCAGGTAAAACAACGTTGATGAAAACAATCTTGGGTATATTAAAATCTGATTCAGGTACTGTCAAACTGTTTGGCGAAACTATAGACAGAAGAAATCAGAATGTATTGACAAGTATTGGCTGTATTATTGAAACTCCTGTTTTTTACTCTGGTTTATCAGCCAGAAAAAATTTAGAAATCCATTGTAAATATATGAATGAAGAATATTTAAGCAATATTGATAATGTTTTATCTATTGTAGGTTTATCAGAGAATGCTGAGGATATATTAGATACTTTTTCTTTAGGGATGAAACAAAGATTGGGGATTGCCAGAGCCTTAGTAACCTCTCCCAAGTTGTTGATTTTAGACGAACCAATCAATGGGCTTGATCCAATGGGAATTATTGATATTCGAGAAATACTGAAGGAAATTAATCAAAAGATGGGGACCACTATATTAATATCTAGTCATATTATCCCTGAAGTCGATAAAATTGTAACTGATGTGGCAATTATGAGTCAGGGCGAAATGATTGAACATGTGGAACTGGAACAGCTGAAAAAAGAAAATATTGAATTGGAAGAATACTTTGTCTCGATTTTACATAAGCAGCAAAGTTAATTTTTTTGAATACGTATGACTAAAAAAATGAATTTAGTCATATGGTTATCGTGGGATGCAGTCCTATGAAGAGAGGGAGCATTAGTTATGGCAAGAGGTTTTTCACAAGAAGAAAAAGAAAAAATCAAAGAGAATCTATGTATTGAATGTGAAAAAAGTTGGGTGAGTATTGGGTATAAAAAAACTAATATTGATTTGCTTTGTAATACAGTTGGTATTTCTAAAGGAGCTTTCTATCTTTTTTTTGATAGTAAAGAGGCCCTGTTTGCCGATGTCATGGATCAAGTACAAAATCGAATGGTTAATCATATGAATGATGCTGTAACGAAATCTCCCAATAAAGAAGGATTTATTGAAGGATTCAAATTATTGTATCAGGAATATGATCGAGGAAACTGGATCAAAACACTGTCCAGCAATGATTTCAAGGCATTATTAAATCGATTACCTGAAAGTAGACTGATTACTCATAGCTCGGAACATACATTGGTAAAATTAAGTGAAACGATAGAGAGAAGTAATTTGGTTTGTAAGGAACCACTCTCTAAAGTTATCGGGATTTTATCTGCATTACTGACATTGTCATCAGAAAAGGATGCTATTGCTTACAATCATCAGATAGTATTTGAATTTTTACTTGAGCATGTTATTGATGAGCTATTTGAATAAGTCCTACATGAAGAGGAGGAAAATATGAAGTATGTCAGTATTGAATTAGGAAAAATAAATATGAAGCAGCAGTTGATTTCTTTAGCAGCATGCAATTTTCTTATCACTACTTTAGTCATTATGATGAAGTTTCTTATTCCTGATCAGATTAGCGGATTGGATTCTGGGATGCCAACAATCGAGTTGAGTACAACTATAATTATCGATACATTAATCAAAGCCGTATTTATCGTATGGCAGGCAGTGTTGATTGCTTCACTGATTGTAAGTGAATTTCAAAATAAAACGGCGTTAATGCTTTACACATATCCAATCAAAATGACAAAAATCATCATTAGTAAACTAGTAGTAGTATTTATAATTACATTTATATTTATGTCAATAAGTGGAATCTTTCAAAATGTAGTGATGTATGTATTGAATCAGAACTTACCGATGTTCTCATACAATATTACTACGGAAATAATTCTGACTGTTTTAATTACAAATATTTCAGCTATTTTTATGGGGTTGATCACCTTTGCAGTCGGGATGTTAAATCGTTCGACTATTGCAACGATTGTCGCGGCTATTTTGATTATGTGTATTGTCACATCAGCTGCAGCAGGACCAGGAGGAATCATCTCTAAGTTATCAGTTGCAGTAACATTAGGGCTGATTGGACTTATGGCAGGTTTGTTTACAGTATGGAAAATCGAGACTGAAGATTACTGTTAAAATATTCATTTAACTAGAAGGAGGCTTAGGAAAAGAATATGGCAAAAGCATACAGAATGAGTGATTCACAAAAAAGGATTTTTGTGTTGGAGCAGCTATTGGAGAACAGTACAGTTTATAACATACCTATGATGTTAGAAATCGAGGGGAATATTGATAGTTTACAACTAGAAAGGGCTTTAAATGAACTTACTATCAGACAAGAACTACTAAGAACTTATTTTGTTAACCACAACGAAAACTTCCTACAAATCATAGAGGAACGCTGTGAAGCTAATTTTAGTTATCTTGAAGCAAAAGAAGAACAAGTTACCAGATTATATGAAAAATTCGTTCGACCTTTTGATATGAATAAGGCACCGCTATTCAGAGTCCAATTGATAAAGATAAATCCTGAAAAGAGCATGATGTTTTTTGATATCCACCATTCTATTTGTGATGGCGGCTCTGTCGATGTATTGATTAAAGAATTGGAATGTTTGTACAACGGAAACACATTGCCAGAACTAACTATTCAGTATAAAAATTATAGTGCATGGAAGCACAAGCAGAATTTGAACGTAGAAAAAGAATATTGGTTTAATGAATTGGAAGGACGAGAAACAACGCTTGATTTAAATCATGATTATCTACGACCGGCCAATAGAAATTTTGTTGGAAATAATTTGAAAAGCATTTTTGGAATAGAACAGACAGAGGCAATAAGAAAGATTGCAGATGAAACGAATGCTACAGAATTTATGGTTTTGTTATCAGCGTTTATGTTCTTTTTAAGTAAAGTTTCCATGGGGAAAAATGTGACTGTTGGGTTTCCTGTAAGCGGAAGAACACATCCAGATACATTGAATATGTTAGGTATGTTTGTGAATACATTAGTTATTCATCATGAAATTCCATACGAAGAGACTTTTCAAACGCTTATTCAAGAGATTCGTCAAAAATGCTTAAATGCTTATTCTTATCAAGAGTACCCTTTTGATGAGTTGGTTGATGAATTGAATGTACCGAGGGATCCATCCAGAAATCCTCTGTTTGATGTGCTGTTTTCAGTATCAGAAGATAATCTGTCATTATATCAGCTAGGTGAAGCAAAGATGAAACCAGTTGAAACTGAGTATAAAAATGCAAAGTTTGATTTAACCGTTAATCTTTGTCTGATTGATGGCGCCTATCATATTTATTGGGAATATGCTGCGGAATTATTTAAACCTGAAACAATTGAGTGTCTGAATCAGCGATTTCAATTTATATTAAAGGAACTGCTTACGAATAAGGAAACGATACTGAATGATATAAGACTGTGTAGTACAGAGGATTTGGAACAAATAGAATCGTTGAACAGTTTTAGTGATCTAGCAAAATATCATAATTTGAATGCTCTGTTCGATCAGCAGGTGAGGGAAAATCCGGATAAGACCGCTTTAGTTTTTAGAAAAAATGAGCTTTCATATAAAGAACTTGATCAGCGAGTAATGAAAGCTTCCGTGGCTTTAAAAAATAAGGGGATTGAGCCGGGACAGTATGTAAGTTTTATCTCAACAAAGGATATCGAATCAATCATAATAATGTTAGCTGTAGTAAGAATCGGTGCTGCTTATGTACCAATTGATCCAAAATATCCAGAAAAACGTGTTCAGACGATTGTTACAGACAGCGGTTCAGATTATTTGATTGTAATCGATCATAAAGTTTCTGAGTTTTCCTTTATACAGGGAGCAGAAATAATCGCTGCTTCTGATCTAGAAACTGAGCCAACGGAATTATCAGATTTGGAAATAGAAACGACGCTTGATTCAATGGCTTATATGATCTATACCTCGGGAACAACCGGGACCCCAAAAGGTGTAATGATAACACATCGTAACATCATTCGTTTAGTCAAAGATACTGATTACGTTGATTTCAAGGATGTTCGTTTACTTCAAACTGGCTCATTAGCTTTTGATGCAGCAACCTTCGAAGTTTGGGGAACACTCTTAAATGGTATGACACTGTTTTTAGCAGAAGAAGATGCATTGTTGGATGTGGATAAATTCCATCAAATTATTGATGAATATCAAATTAATACACTATGGTTAACCTCTAGTTTATTCAATGAATTTGTATCTCTCAAGAGTTCTTTCGGAGAGTCTGTAAAGCAGTTGTTGATTGGTGGAGAAAATCTATCTGTTAGACATGTTAAAAAGTTTATCAGCCATAACCCGACAATAAAACTGATTAATGGTTATGGACCTACAGAAACAACAACGTTTGCTCTGACAAATGAAATTACAAAAGCGGAAGGATTACGGATTCCAATAGGAAAACCAATCGGCAATACAGAAGTTTATATCATGCAGGATGAGCAAATTTGCCCTGTTGGTATAAAAGGTGAGATTTGTATTGGAGGTCAAGGTGTCAGTCGAGGATACTGGAACCGCCCTGAAATGACAGCAAACAGCTTTGTTTCACATCCATTCAAATCTAATGAACAGCTATATAGAACGGGTGATTTGGGATTCATCAACAGTGATGGGAAAATTGAATGTATCGGCAGAAAAGATAAGCAGATTAAATTAAGAGGTTTCCGAATTGAGTTGGCTGAAATTGAAAAGGAATTACTTCAAATTTCCAACGTAAGAGAAGCAGCTGTTATTTTATCAGAAATCGAGAATACTCCGATTCTTTGTGCTTATATTGTCTGTGAGGAAACCGTAACTGAGAATATAATCAAGGCAGAACTTCATAAAAGATTACCTGATTATATGATCCCATCTCAAATGATTATGTTGGAAACTTTGCCGAAGACAATCAATGGAAAATTAGATTCGATAAAATTACCTAAACCTTCACTATCGATGACAGAAGCGTTTGTAGCTCCACGAAATGAGCAAGAGGTCTTAATAGCTGATGTGTTTAAAGAAATTTTCAGTTTAGAAAAAGTCAGTATAAATGATAGTTTTATTGATTTAGGTGGAGATTCAATCAAAGCAATTAAGGTAGTATCAAAAGTTAGAGAACAGGGATATAAGATTTTGGTCAGTGATATTCTGAGTCTGAAAAGAGTAGAAGGAATTGCTCAAGCTTTGATGATAGAGCAAGAGGTAAAATACGCTCAAGGAACTGTTTCAGGTAAAGTTAATCTGACGCCGATTCAGAAAACATTTTTCAAGAGAAAAATGACTAAGCAGCATTATTTCAATCAGTCGCTGCTGATTGAAGCGGATGAAAAAGTTGACTGCAATATATTAAGAGCTGTATTGAATAGTTTGGTCAAACATCATGATAATTTAAGATCAACTTTCAAAAACGAAGAACAGGTAATACACGATTTTACTGAAGAAGGATTTTTTGATTTGCAAGTCATTGATTTACGTAAGAATGATGCATGGAAAGAAGAGCTGATTTACCAGGCTGAACGTATCAAGAGCAGTATCAATCTTGAATCTGGTCCTTTATTTAAAATTGGTTTGATTTATACAGACGACAAGACATTTTTACTATTTTCGTTCCATCATTTGGTGATGGATGCAGTGTCCTTAAGGATTTTATTTGAAGATTTCCAAAATGCTTACGCAACACAGAAAAAAGGAGCATCAATTGTTTTACCTAAAAAGACAGCTTCCTTTATTGACTGGTCCAATTATCTAGAGAATGAAAAGAATGAAACAGCAATTCTGAAAACAAAAGATTATTGGACGCAAGTAGAAAGTCAATTAATACATGCTGAGCTTCCTGTTGCACAGGAAATAGACGCTGATACTTCTTTTGACTGTTCAATTGTTTTAAATAAAGAGGATACCAAAAAGTTGCTTACTGAAATTTGTCATAAAACTGGAGCTGAAATGCAGCATTTATTGATGACAGCTGTTGCTAAAGCTGTAGGAGATGCAGGTAAACAAAAGAAAGTGGCACTGAATTTAGAAGGACATGGAAGAGAAATATTATCCAAACCGATTGAAACAGATCGAACAGTTGGTTGGTTTACAAGTGTTTATCCAATCATTTTTGATTTTTCAAAACAAGAGGTTTTACAGAAGCAAATAGGTTATGTGAAGGACGTATTTGAACAAGTTCCTCATGGAGGAGTTAGCTACGGGCTGACTGTCAATGGTGAAGTAGAGGAACCGTTCGCGGATATTACATTTAATTATTTAGGAGAAATGGAACGATCAGAGACGAAACAGATGGCATTTGTTTTATCTGATTTAGAGCATGGGCGGGATATAAGTGAAGAGAACAGTATTGGGGGGGCATTAGATATTACAGCTGTGCTTTTTGAAGGAAAAATGCATATTAATTTTTACCCGAATAAAGACAGATGGAAAAATATATCACTTTTGAAGAGGATCATTCAGGCAGCCTCAGAGAATCTACAAGAAATGCTAACGTCTAATTATTCAAATGCTTTTGTTGAGCAGAAGAGATCTATTCCAGAGAAAGACTCCATAATATTGGCTTTATCCAAGTATAAGAGGAAAACAGTCCTTTATACCCTGTGTACAGAAGAGAAAGAATATACATTGTTATTTATAGAAAATCTGACCTATGAATTGAAGCAGGAAATCCAGCAGTATCTTTTCCGAAATGTTGAAATATCGAAAATCCCAGATTTTATTTTGCAATCGAAAGATATGACTTGGTTATCCCCTCAGATGAATGAGAAAGAGTTCAGACAGTTTATTTATGAACATTTGTTTGAGGCGGAAAAGGAATCGGATAGTATAACTGATCAAGTAACAAAGCTGTTGAGAGTAGAAGAGACATTTAAACCAACAGTCCTTCAAAGATATTATTTAGAAGATGTGAGAAAGAATATCAAGGAAACCATTCATGTAGTAGGTGCTTATACTAAAGAACAGATTATTGAAGCTATTCAACTCATCTGTTCTCATGAGAATATTTTGCGTTCAGCTTATGATGGAGAACAGTTGATTGTTTATCCATCTCTATCTAATATAGATTTTATTTCCCGTACGAGTTATCAGGGAGATGTGGAAGATTATTTGAATCAAGTAGTAGAGAACTATCCAATCGGTGCTAAATCTATCAATAAGATTCCATTATTATGTAAATTTGTGATTATACAACATACCGAAAAACACTATGATATTCATTTTATCGGCTGTCACTCAGTATGGGATAAAACAAGTACTGTTCTATTCCATAGAAAAATACTAAATATACTAGAGATGAATGAACCTCAGCAATCAGGTATTGCTGGCTTTAGGGATTACGCAGAAGAAATAAGAGATAAGCAGCCTCTGTCCTATCAAAAGGAAATTGAGGGCAGAATTCAGTTCGTGGAGGAATATTTATCTAAATTTGGTAAAATACCGGAATTCGATTACTGTACAGTTTTCACGATAAAAATGGGCGCAGAAGTTGAAAGGCAGTATCAGAAGAGTCCGTGGTTAATTATTCAGAGGATTATCGGTGAAATTATAAAAATTAATTTTTCATCGGATGATATTCCAGTGTTTTTATTACAAGAAGACAGACAGCAGTTATCTGGAGACTATCAAGGAAGAATAGGTCCATTTTTAGATCTTTTACCGCTGACTATCAATCAGTCAAAAGAGCTTGAAGAAGAAATCAGTCTTCTTCAATCGATAAAAAAAGAAGAAAAAATAAACTATTTAGAGTTGATGGCTTCAAGAAAACTTCATCAAACAGACCTGATCGAAAAAGTGCCTACTGTTAATTTCCAAGGAGTTTTCGAATTAGATTATGACAGTTTTCTTCTCTTTTCACAGATGACGACAAATCTAGTATCGATGGAAATATATATAAACAATTATGCAGATAATTTGTTAGTATCCTTACCGGTGAGAAAAAATGAAGAAAGTCTTGTGAAAAATTGTTTAGACAATTTAATGGATGATCTGGAAAAGAGGTTTATAGCAAATGACAAAAAAATATATGTTTAGCATAAATGCAGACTATCACAGTCAAAGTGTTGATGAATGCGAATTGCAGAAAGACCTCATCACTGCATGGTCTGTTTATAAAGAGGTTGATCGTTTTTTACTGAATAAATCAGTTTATTTAGTGAAGAAGACAGGGGTATATGTGCTGAATGAAGGAGAAATAGAAAAAACCGACAGAATAACAGACGGTATTTTTCTATATCAAGCTGACATCATAGAGAAAGAAGTTTTACAAGGGAAAGAAAATATAGGTGTAGCTTACCAGAAACATAAAGATGAGAAAACTATATCATTTTCCATCACAGCTGACTCAGTGACAGAAGAGCAAGTAGGTTTATGGTGTGAACGAATTGAATTGCTTTTAGAAAAAATAAAGAAGGCTGTTTCTGCGGACCAGATGACTACACAAATGATTTCAGATTCAGAAAAAAATAAAATTCTAAGTAACTTCGTAATAGCTGATGAGCCATTTGAACTAAAGGATTATTTAATTGATTATCTAGAAGAATATGCAGAGTTACACGGAGAAAGGAAAGCTATTTCTTTTGGTACATCATACTTGACTTACCGAGAACTAAATGAGCGTGCCAATCAAATAGCTTATGAACTGGTGGCAAAAGGTGTTAAACCTAATGAAGTTATTGCGTTAATGTCAGAGCGGTCCTTGGACATGATTATTGGCATTTATGGAATATTAAAAGCTGGAGCGGCATATTTGCCGATTGACTTAAGCCATCCGAAGGAACGTATTTCATTTATGTTGAAAGATGCGGGAGTCAATGTAATTTTAACAGGATTACTACCAGCTGATATGGAGCTGAATAGTCAATTTGATATGATCAACGTTGTTTCCATAGCAGAAACAAAGAATCAACCTTGTTCAAGTCCAAAAGCACCTCGGGGAGATTTGGCTTATGTCATTTATACATCGGGGACTACTGGACAGCCAAAGGGTGTACTTTTGAAACAACGCGGTGTGATCAATTTGGCTGCTTGGCTTACAAAGTATGGAGACTATACCGAAGATACGAAAGTTTTACAAAATTTCAACTTTATTTTCGACGGATCCGTTCCTGAAATTTTTTCTTGTCTTGTTTCAGGATGTGAGCTTCATATTTTATCTGATGAAGAAAGAAAAGATCCTGAAAAGTTATTATCTTTGCTACCATACGCCCAAATCACAATGGTACCCTCCATGTTCAGGGAACTTTTAGACTATGCACAGAAGCATCAGAAAGTCGAACAGCTGAACAGCTTTGATCATTTATTTTTAGCTGCTGAACCAGTAACACAAGAGTTGATAGAAATATACAGCCGCTTACCAGGAGCAAAATTGGGGAAACTTCATAATAATTACGGTCCTACAGAGGCAACAGTTTGTGCCAGCTCATTTACTTTTGATGAATCTATAGATGGTCAGATCGTTCCTATCGGCAAACCAATTTCAAATGTCCATATTTTTATTTTGAATGGTGATGCTCTTTGCGGAATAGATATGATTGGTGAGATTTGTATAGGAGGTGCTGGTGTAAGTGAAGGATATCTGAACAAAGCTGAAATGACCGCAAGGAAATTCGTTAGGATCCCTGAATTAGGAAATCAACGTTTATATAGAACGGGTGATCTGGCATATTGGGATAAAGACGGTCAAATTATTTTACTTGGACGTAGTGATGATCAAATAAAAATTAACGGATATCGAGTGGAAACAAATGAAATAGAGTATTATTTACGGAAATATACTGGTGTAGTTGATGCTTTAGTAATGATTCAGTCTGTTCAAGGACAGTTAGAAATATGTGCATATTACGTGAGTGAGAAGGAAATTGAAGAAGGACATTTTTATCAAAAGCTGAGTCACTATCTCCCTGATTATTTGATGCCGAAACATTATATCAGGGTGTCCGAATTTCCTAAGACACTGAACGGAAAAATCGCCAAGCAAGAACTACCGATTCCGAGGAGAAAGAAAAAGATTAACAATGATAGAAAACTGACAGTAAAAGAGATGCTTGTTATTGAAGTAATGGAAGAAGTGCTTGGGCATGAGGGAATTTCTATAGAGGATAATTTTATTGCTTTAGGTGGAGATTCAATCAAGGCGATTCGAGTAGTATCTCGTATTCGTCAGAAGAACTACGACATCTCGATTAAGGTAATCATGAAAAACAAAATATTGAAGGATATTGCAAAAGAGATGGCAGAGCGTACAAAGATGGCTCCAGAAAAAGATGATTCAATCGGTCTTGTTCCATTGACTGCTATTCAAAAAGAATTTTTTGCTAGTGATTTACCGTTTCCGAATCATTTCAATCAGTCGATCCTGTTATCCACAAAAGAGCAATTGGATATTTCTATTTTAAAACAATCATTGGAGAAGTTAACTGAGCACCATTGTGTTTTACGAACTGTTTATGAAAAAGGGGAAGATCATTCAATTCAGCAAATAGTTAAGCAGATTGGAGAGCATGACTACTATGAATTGTTTGAATTTGACTATTCGCTGGATAATGAAGGGATGACTGAGGAAGAATATTTAACCAAAAAAAATAATGATATTCAGGAAAGTATAACGATGTTTAAACCGCCTTTATTCAAGGCCTCGCTGATAAAAGGAAAGAAAGAAAATTACCTGATGCTGACGGCACATCATTTAATTGTCGATGGTGTCTCTTGGCGGTTGATTATTGAAGATTTGAACACCTTGTATAAGAGTTTAGTAAAAGGAAACGATGTTCAGCTATTAGATAAAACAATCTCTTTTAAAACGTGGAGTAACAAAATTCAGAAATATCTATCAAATAAAGGGCTGACTAAAGAAATTGATTATTGGCTAGATGTTGAAGAGAAGATTAGAAAAATAGCACCCCCTTCCAAACCAATGACTGGAAAAGTACAGCAAATGGTGCATCAAACAGTCACTTTCTCTCAAACATTTACTGAAGATTTGCTCCTGAATTCTAATCAGGCATACGCAACGGAGATGAATGACCTTTTGTTGACCAGCCTATTTAGAGCAATGGTAACCGTACAGCCATCTTCTATTTTGGGGGTATGCCTAGAAGGACATGGTAGAGAAATCTTAGATGAACTGATAGAAGTAGATAGAACAGTCGGCTGGTTTACTAGTGTCTATCCGGTAGCTGTTGAAAACTTAGCAGAAGAGTTACCGGTAGCGATTAAACAGGTCAAAGAACATCTGCGAAGAGTCCCTAAAAACGGTATTGGTTATGGAGTGTTAAGTCAGCTAGGTGATGTTGGTCTTAACAATATAAAGCCAAGTATTACATTCAATTATCTAGGTGAATTTGCTGATGATTCTTCAAATAAAATGTTTCAGCTGAGTAATAGTTTTTTTGGTAAAGAGGTCCATGATGAAAATATCTTTGGTACTAAAATTTCTATTAATACTGTAGTGATAGAAAAGAAATTCTCATGTACATTCAGTTTTGATCAAGCATACTTCTCAGAAGAATATATTAATAATTTAAGCGAAAATTTCCAAAGAGAGCTGAAGAACACTGTCCAACATTGTGTAGAACATATTGACCGAGTCAACTGTACCCCGTCTGATTTTGGTGAATACGTTTGGAAGATATCAGAATTTGAAGCAGTTCAAGAGACACTGGAGCAAAAAGGATTGACTGTTGCATCGATTTATCCCCTGACAAGTACTCAAGGCGGAATGTTATATGAAACATTGAAAAATCCTTTTCCAGGGAAATACATCGTGCAGAATGTATTACGGATTGTTGAGGATGTAGATACTATACAGTTAGAAAAAGCTATAGAATTACTGGCAAAAAAATATGGTGTTTTAAGATCGAAAATTATCTATCAGGAAGTCGCAATACCTAGACAGATAAAACTTGACAAGACGGACCAGTTATTCGTTTTTATAGATGCCTCGAATAAATCAGAAGTTGAAATACAGGAAATTATCGATAATGATGTACAGAAAGAAATAACTTTTGAAATGGAAAAACTGGTTCAGTTTACCTTGATCAAAACAAAGAAAGATTACCTGTTGCTATTTACTTTCCATCATATATTAATGGACGGCTGGTGCGGTCAACTTATTTATAGAGATCTGATTGCCTTTTATGATAAGCTCGAAGAATTTGATTTTGAAAGTCTTTACAGTACTCAAACTGAAAATAAAGTTTTTGAAGAATTCACAAGACAGGATGCTCCGGAGTCTTTAGATAAGCAATACGAATATTGGAACAATGTTTTATCTGCATTGGAACCGGCCAGAGAATTTCTGACAGGACCGGAGAAAATAACTTCAGAAACGACACCAGTTAAACTGCTATTAACTGAAAAGGAAACAGAAAAGATAGAGCAATTCTGTCATAAAAATGCATTGACAGTCAGTTCATTTTTTGAAATTGCTTGGGGAGTACTTCTTCAAAAATATACATTTACTAAAGATATTGTTTTTGGAAAAGTCGTTTCAGGCAGAGAGATAGCGATAGAAGGAATTGAAGAAAGTGTAGGCTTGTTTATTAATACGGTTCCTGTTCGAGTAACAGATAAAAATGGGAAAAGAATATCTGATTTATTTGAAGAACAAACGAATCAGAATATGGTCAGTATTGAGAACAGCCGCTGTTCCCTGAGTGAGATTCAACGGCAAAATAACATAGAGCTGAAAAGTCTGTATGAGTTTTCGACCTTTGGTGATAAGGAGTTCGGTCTTCCGAACAGTACTATAACATTGCAACTAGAGCAGGTGAATGAGCGTGCTGTATATCCGCTGACATTAAGCATCAAGCATATGGATGTACTGACAGTTGAGCTACTCTATGATCATCAAAAATACAATAGAGATTCTATTTTACGCATGAGTCATCGATTATATGTACTATTGATGAACTTGATGAAAAATGAAAATGATTTGGTAGCTGACCTATTGTTATTAGATGAAAATGAACAGCAGCAAATATATACAATCTTTAATCAAGAAACCTCTCCACCTGAAAATAAAACTAGTCTGAGTCAATTATTTATAGAACAAGTAGAAATGTATGCTGATAAACCAGCTGTTCGAAATCTAACTCGAACTTGGACGTATAAAGAATTAGATAACTGGTCAGATCATTATGCGGCGAGACTGAAGGAACTTAAGCTATCACCTGGCACAGTAATTGGAATTGAAGCTAATCATAATGTAGAAACGATTATAGGGATTTTGGCGATCATAAAGATTGGTTGCGTATATCTTCCTATTGACGAGACGGTTCCTCCTCTACGAGCCCGCTTTATGTTGGAAGATGGGAATGCAAAAGGTTTAATTAAAACAAGTTCTAAAAAGTACAGCTATGAAGATAATTATCAACAAATAAGAATTGAATCAGTTGAAAGTGCAATTCCTTGTAATTCGGAGAAAATATCTGACTTTTATCCAGGGAGCCATGCCTATGTGATGTATACTTCTGGAACTACTGGACAGCCAAAAGGAGTTCTTATCGGGCAATCATCTGTCATTAATTTGGTGAAAAATTCCAACTACGTGCAATTGGATCAGAAAAAAATTATTCAAATGGGCTCTCTTTCTTTTGATGCGTCAACTTTTGAAATATGGGGCAGCTTATTAAATGGTGGTTGTTTGACCCTTTGTAAGAAAGAAGAATATATAGACGACGCTATATTGGCTGATATTATTGACAACCATCAGATTGATACGATGTTTATCACTACAGCATTATTCAATAAGTTGATCGAATTAAATCCAACAATATTCAAAAATATTGAACAACTCTATGTTGGAGGGGAACAAATATCAAGATCTCATGTTGAAAAATATTTACAAACAGGATTGGGTCGGATTCACAACATATATGGACCAACTGAGAATACAACGTTCTCGCTATTCCATCTAATTGATCCAAAAGATGATTTACAGTGTATACCTATTGGTAAACCGCTTAAAAATACTAAAGTCTTTTTGTTGAATGGAAAATCTGTTTGTGGTGTGGGAATGATTGGCGAAATATGTTTAGCAGGAAATGGTCTTGCTATTGGATATTTAAATAATCCGGAATTGAATGCAAAATCTTTTACACAATGTGAATTAGGAACAAAAGAACGAATCTATCGAACAGGAGATCTTGGACAATTGCTACCTAATGGTGAAATTGTATATGTGGGTCGAATCGATAAACAAATTAAAATTCGAGGTTATCGCATTGAATTAAATGAAATTACAAATAAACTGAAAGGAATTCCCGGAATCCAAAATAGTTTTGTTACTGTTGTAGAAAATGCAGGGAAAAAGCATATTGTAGCATATCTTATCGGGGAACAAATGTTGGAGGTAGTCAAAGAAAATCTGTCTGAGGCATTACCGGGATATATGATTCCATCAAAATTTATTCGGGTCGACGAGCTGAAGTTGAATTCTAATGGAAAAGTAGATGAGAAATTATTGCCAGAAGTGGACTTTAATGAAGAACAAGAGATTGTTCTGCCAAGTACGAGAGAAGAAGAAGTTGTTGCAGGTATTTTCTGTCAGGTTTTAAAACTGGAGCATGTTTCAGTAGAAACTTCTTTCTTTGAATTAGGTGGACACTCTTTACAGACTATGGAAGTTATTCGTGGAATCAAAGAGCAATTGAATGTTTCGCTACCATTAGAAGTTATCTATACAAGCGAGACAGTTCGTAATATATGTTTAAAAATAAATAAAAATCAAGAAATCGGCTGTGACTTTGAAATAGAAGCAGCAGAAGAGCTGGAGGTTTGAATGAAAAAAAGTTATAGAATGTCAGGAGCGCAGAAAAGGATTTTTGCTTTAGAAGAAATACAAGAGATGAAAAATGCTTATAATGTACCTATGATATTTCGTATAAATGGCTTGATTGATACACAGCAAATGTATGCAGCTTTGGAAAAATTACACGAGCATAACGAAGTACTACGTACAAGTTTCATTCATACAAAAGAATTATTTGTTCAGCAAATAAGTGAGAAAGTTCAGCCGATTTATCATTATAACGAACAAGAAACAGTTGATTTAAGGAAAGAACAGAAAAAATTTGTTCAAGCATTCGATCTAGGCGAAGCGCCGCTTATGAGGACAAAAGTCTTGTATGACAAACAATTAAATATCAGCTATCTGTTTATGGACCTTCATCATATCATTTATGATGGGGGGTCTTATGAGACTTTACTGACACAGTTGACCCGCTTCTATAATGGAGAAGAGGTTTTAAAGGCTGAACTGCAGTTTAAAGACTTTGCTGCTTGGCAGGAAAAGCAAAATTTACAGGCTGATGAGACGTATTGGCTAACAGAATTCATGGACGAGGTAGATTCTGCTGAGCTGAAAACTGATTTTCAAAGAACTCAGGAGCGAAACAATACAGGAAGCTATCTTGAAATACCCTTAAGTGACGAAATCATTAGGCAGACGAATGATCTAAGCAAAAAAATGGGTGTTTCTAATTACGTAATTTTTATGAGCGCATATATGCTACTAATCAGCCATTATTCAAGAAACGAAGAAATTATTTTAGGAACACCGATGTCAGGCAGGGTTCTGGCTCCGACAAAAGATATGATTGGGATGTTTGTAAATACCGTAGCAATTAAAGCGGAAATTGAAAATAATGCTACATTTAATGATTTGGTTCAGCAAGTCAATAAAAAAGTTACAGGAGCTATTCAACATCAAGCGTATCCTTTTGAAAAGTTGGTTGAAAAGATTCCACATCAAAAAGATCGTTCGCGCAACCCTATTTTTGATTTGTTTTTTGCTTATCAAGTCAATCCTGCCTCCACTTTTTACTTTGATAAACAACGTTTAGAATCAATAAAATATGAAAATGAGACAAGTAAATTTGATATTAGTACGGTTATCATAGAAGAAGATGGGAAGGTATTTGTTGAATGGACCTACATGGAGGCCTTGTATAAGAGATCGACAATTCAGCGATTAGCCCATCACTATCAAACATTACTTGCTGATGTTCTTGATAATCCAATGAAAAAAGTTGGAGAAAGCTCTATGGTTGACGCTAATGAACAAAATTTGATGTTAAAGGAGTTTAGTATAAATTCCTCCTTGTCATCAGATCGTAGGCTTGATAAAAAAGGCGAATCAATTAACTCTATGTTTGAAGAAATAGTAAACAAATGCCCAGATAAAATAGCTTTGATGATGGGGACAGAGCAACTTACCTATGCACAGCTGGATGAAAAAGCAAATAGAGTTGCTCATATAATACAGCAAAATCATAAAACAGAAGATTTTTTAGTTGGAGTTTATCTAAAGCCTTCGTTGGATACAATTATTTCTATTTTCGGTATATTAAAATCTGGAAGGGCGTATATTCCTTTGGATACTGAATATCCACCGGAACGGTTGCGATATATCTGTGATGACAGTCGGATAAATACAGTTATCACGAATAATCAAAGTTTAAGCAAAGAATTAGAAGAATTAAAGTTAACAGTCATTAATATGGATCAGCTGCAGGAAACTAAATCGAAAGTTATCGTGGAAACAGTTAGTCCTGAAGACCTAGCATATATCATTTATACCTCAGGTACGACCGGAAATCCTAAAGGAGTAATGATTGAGCATCATTCAGTAGTTAATTTGGCCAAATGGAAAAGCAAGTTTGGTGAATATAATGAAGAGGCAATTATTCTACAAAATTTTAACTATATTTTTGATGGTTCTGTTTGGGAGATATTCCCTCCGCTATTAAGTGGTAATACTTTAGAAATTGTTCCAGAGGAGTGTCGAAAAGAACCAGATCGGTTATTGAAATTATTGCCGAATAGACATATTACAATCGTACCGACTTTGTTCAACTCACTTCTCGACTATGCAAAGGAAAATGACATGGTTCATTTATTGTCTCAGATGAAACGTGTTTATTTAGCAGCAGAACCTGTTACTAAAGATATTCTCGATAAATATAAGAATATCTGTAAGGCTGATTTAAGTAAAATATCCAATTGTTATGGTCCAACTGAAGGAACTGTCTGTTGCTCAGCTAATGATTTTGGAGAAAACAATATCGTGGGCTCCAATCAAATTGGCGGGCCAATAGCCAACGTATCGATATATATTATGAGAGACGATCAGCTTTGCGGAATTGGTGTACCTGGTGAGCTTTGTATTGCAGGCAGTGGTGTTGCTAGAGGCTATTTAAATAAATCTGAGTTGACTAAGGAGAAGTTTCTACCTGATCCATTTGTGATTGATCAGCGATTATATCGCACAGGAGATTTAGCTCGTTGGGACGAAAAAGGAAATATTGAATATTTAGGTCGAATCGATGAGCAAGTCAAAATTCGAGGTTTTAGAGTTGAACTTTCAGAAGTGGAAGAGCATATTCGTAGGTTGTCTGGAGTAAAGGATGCTGTTTGTATAAAAAGTGTATTAAATCAGACAGAAGCTTTAGTAGGATATGTAATCGGTACTGCTGAAATGGATATGGAACAACTAAAAAAAGATCTTCAGCAAACTTTACCAGATTATATGGTTCCACAAGTTATTATGCAGGTAGACTATTTCCCGATGACGAGAAATGGAAAAATAGCTAAGCGACTTTTACCTGAGCCGAAAATCAGCCTAAATAAACAAATCATGATGCCTAGAACCGAAGAAGAAAGAGAAATTGTTGCTGTTTTTAAATCAGTTCTGGGTGTAGAAGATATGGGAATCGATGATAGTTTCTTCATGCTGGGAGGGGACTCGATTAAAGCGATTCGAATTGTTTCTAAGCTTCGTGAGTTAGGGATTCACTTTGATGTAAAAACAATCATGGAGCAAAAAACGATTATCAATATTCAAAATGCTTTAGGCGATTCTGAAGTAACTAAGATAGACCAGAGTGAAGTATCTGGTGTTTTCATTCCGACACCTGTTCAGCAAAGATTTCTCCAAAGCAATTTAGAAGAGCCTGATCATTTCAATCAAGCTATGATGTTTGAATACTCCGATAAAATCGATATTGATATATTAGAAAAAATGATGTTTGAATTACTGAAGCATCATGACCTTCTACGTACAATCGTAAAAGAACAGGAGCTGTATATTCGGAAAAGTGAAGAAATCACTGAGCAGTTGATTCAAATCAATGATTTGAGCCATATTTCAGATTCAAAGGAAAAAGAGCAGCTAATTGCTGAGCATGTTGATCAAATTCATCATGAAATAGACAGAACAGTGTCTATGGTTAAAGCAGCGGTATTTGAAACTGGCACAAAGAATTATTTATTCCTTTGTGTACATCATTTAGTGATCGATGGCATATCGTGGAGAATATTGTTGGAAGATTTGAATCATCTGTACGAAAAAATAAGAAAGAATTCTCCAGTTAGATTAGGACAAAAAACAGAATCCTATAAATCTTGGAGTGAACAGTTGAAACAGTTTGCCGGTACAGTACAGGCCCAGTCAGAATTACCTTATTGGAAAGCTGTTACTAATCGAGTGATAGAAAGCAAGTTTTTAAATTCTGATGCTGAAGGATATGAACAGGGGTATATTGAAGCTTCATTATCTCAAGAGCAGACTGAGCAATTACTTTATCAAATAGGTAAAGCTTTTAATACTTCTGTGTTTGAAAGTATTACGGCTGCATTAATTCGGTCGTTAGGTCAGTACCATCAGAAAAAACAGGTATCTGTATTGATTGAAGGTCATGGACGTGAAGACTTATATGAACGTATTCATATAGACAGAACAGTTGGCTGGTTTACCTCTACGTATCCTATTGTTGTGGAACATGGAGAGAAAAGCATTCGGGAAAGCTTTGGACAAATCAAACGAGCTTTACAAGGAGTTCCTAATAAAGGGATCGGCTATAATTTACTAACTGCTTATCAAGAGGAAACGACATTTGCTGAGCCAGAAGTTACATTGAATTATTTAGGACAATTTAGAAATGAAACACTTTCAAATGAAGATCAATTTAAAATCAGTGATCTTCCTGTAGGAGAGGAATTCAGCTCTAAGAATAATTTTAGTACACCTATTTCCTTCAATATAGTTATCATCAATAATCAGATGGACATAAAAATACTGTTTAATGCTAAAAAAATTACTAAACTAGAAATGGAAGATCTACTGAAACTATTTAAGAAGTCTGTTCTTGAACTTATTGAATACTGTCAGAAAGAACTTGAAAAACCACAGACTTACCAAGAACTGATTCTGCCTGAGTTGGAATTGGAACGTCTTGTTGCTTCAGTTGATGGAAGCGGTAGAAAAATTGAGAAACTGATTCCTTTAACTGCAATGCAGGAAGGAATTCTATATCATTATTTATCTGAGCCTCAATCAACGAATTATATTGTGCAATCAGTATACAGTAATCCGAAAAAATTTGATGTAAAAGTAATTCAAGAAGTTCTTGATCTATTGAGTAAAAAGTATGAAATCATCAGAAGTCGTGTTGCATGCAGTCAATATTCTGAGCCGAGACTAGTTATTTTGAAACAAGATGATTTATTGCTTGATGCCTATACTTTGGATGAAAACGAGAAAATTGAAGAAGTTGCACAAAGGAAAATACTTCAGGGCTTTGATTTAGAAAATGAGAGTCCATTTAAATTAACTATTGTAGAGGGGCAGGAAATTGATCAAAATTATCTGATATTCACTTTCCACCATATTGCGATGGACGGCTGGTGTATGTCGATCTTATTGAATGATTTCACTAAGTTTTACGGAGAATTGACTACTGGTAAGATTGTCAAGGATTTAGAAGAAGAAGTGGCACAAAATAAACAGGCAAGTTTGAGTGATATCGTCAAGGCAAATGAAAGCCAAAATAAAACAGAAGCTAGAGAGTATTGGCGAGAGCTTTTGAAAGATTATAATGCAGTCAATCACATTTCTCCTTTATATAAACAAGGTGAAATAAAAGAAGAAAGAATCCGTAAGGTAAGTAAGATAGATAAAAAAGTTCCTGCTGAAGTCAATCAAAAAATTAACCAACTAGTTAAGGGGTATGGGGTAACTAAAAATACTATTTTTGAGGCAGTCTGGGGCTTAGTTCTGCATAAATTCAATTATACAAATGATACAGTATTTGGGAAAATCGTATCAGGTAGAGATATTGCAATTTCTGGAGCAGAAGAAATGTTAGGGCTGTTTATTAACATGATTCCAGTTCGAATCAGAACTGAAGAAGGAATGACTGTAGCTGAGCTATTGAAAAAAGTACAGGATCAGGCAATAAACTCTAGTGAATACGATAAATATCCATTGGCTGAAATTAACTTATTGACAGCTAGTCAGGAAAATTTAATACAAACAATGATCGCTTTTGAAAATTACTATAAAATGGAAGAAAATGCATCGGATTTGAATTTAGATTTGATTGATGCAAGTGAAGAAACTCATTATCCACTTTCATTAAGTGTTTATGAAAAAGACGGCTTGAATCTTTCGTTTTTATACAAGTATGATTTATATACTCAAAGTGAAATAGAGCGACTTTCCGGTTATTTTATGACTATATTAACGAAAATAGTCATAAATCCAGATGGTCTAATTGCTGATGTGGCACACACGGAGTCTCAACGAGTAGAAGAATTACTTCTATTAAATAATCAGCCAGTACCTTATCCAAGTGAACTTTCAATCGTTGAATTATTTAAAAAACAGGTATCCCTTTATTCGGATAAAGTTGTTTTAGAAGATGAATCGGACAGATTTACGTATGAAGAAGTAGATAGAATTTCTGATCAGATTGCTTCTGGTCTGGCAGAACAGGGAATTAAAGAAAAGGATATCGTTGGATTTATCTCAGATAAGCGTGCGGCTACTATTATTTTAATGGTCGGTATATTGAAAAGCGGTGCAACCTATCTACCTTTAGATCCTAACTATCCTGTAGAGCGAATGAATATGATTTTGACAGACAGCCAATGTAAACTATGTGTTGTTATGGAGGATGAAGCTAATCTGTTAGCAGTCCCAGTAATAAATTATAGTGAATTAATAAAGTCAGCAACTCAGGTCAGTCTGCCGTCGATTACGGCTTCTACTCCGGCGTACTTAATTTATACTTCCGGTACTACAGGAAAGCCTAAAGGGGTATTAATTAATCAAAGAAGTATCATTCGTTTAGTTATAAATACAAACTATTGTGATTTTTTGAATATCCGTTTACTTCAAGCTGGATCTATGGCTTTTGATGCGGCAACCTTTGAAATTTGGGGAGCCCTTCTAAATGGCGGCTATTTGTACGTTGCATCTGAAAACGGACTCAGCAATGTAGAGATATTTAAAGCAATGATTAAAAATCATGACATTTCAACAATGTTTATAACTACTGCTTTATTTAATTCATTGATTGACTTAGACAATAAAGCTTTTGAAGGTCTGACTCAATTGTATGTTGGCGGAGAAAAAGCTTCAGAGCAGCATATGAACAAGTGTTTAGTAGAAACACCGTCTGTAAAATTAAATAATATTTATGGACCTACAGAAAATACAACTTTTACTACCTATTATCCTGTAAAAGATATTGAAAAATCTCCATCTTTGCCTATTGGGAAGCCGATTTCCAATACACAAGTTTATCTATTTGATGTCTATGGACAGTTATGTGATGTGGGGATGCCTGGAGAGCTGATTATCGGAGGAGACGGGTTGGCTGAAGGCTATTTAAATCGTCCAGAACTGACGGAAGAAAAGTTTATTACCCATCCTTTAATCCCTAATCAAATATTATATAGAACAGGCGATATTGTTCGAATGAATGAAATGGGAGATATTGAATATCTTGATCGATCAGATGAACAGATCAAGATTCGTGGTTTCAGGATCGAATTGGGGGAGATTGTCAGTCGTCTTGTTGAGCTGAATGAAGTTCAGGAAGCTTATGTTACGGTCGAAAAAGAGACTGGAGATCCTCACCTGATTGCGTATCTTGTTGGAAAAGAAACGATTTCTATTGAAACTGTGAAGCAGAAGCTTCGGGAGGTATTACCGGAGTATATGATTCCAATATCGTGGATTCAATTACCTAATTTGCCGCTAAATAGCAATGGTAAAGTGGATAAGTTGAAGCTGCCTAAAATTGAACGAAAGTTGAATCGACCTGATGCTTGGGAAGCACGATCAGAAACTGAGAAGCTTGTGGGAACTATTTTTGAGGAAGTGCTTGAAGTCAGCGGAATTGGTTTGGAGGAAGATTTCTATAAACTGGGTGGTCACTCCTTAAGAACTATGCGCGTAATTAGTAAAATCGATGCAGTATTCAATGTGACTTTGACGATCAAGGAAATTAAAGAGTTAGCTACGATTTCAGCAGTTTCAAAAACTATTGATTCGAAAAAAATTCATAAAGAACAACCGATTATGCAGATAAAACCAGTTACCAATGAAACAGCTGAATATCTGTTGAGCCCTGCACAAAACCGTATGTATCTCTTAAGTGAGTTGCATAAAGAATCGACACTCTATAACATTCCTACAGCTCTTTCTGTTGAAGGTTTTGTTAATACGGTGCAATTGGATAAAGCGTTTGTTCAGCTGATTGAGCGTCATGAATCTTTGCGAACAAACTTCTATTTGAAGGATGGCCATCCTGTTCAAGCGGTAAAGGATAAGATAACTTTCAAATTAGAGAGTAAAAAAGGGACAAAAGAGCAACTAAAAGATATGTATGACGATTTTGTCCAGCCATTTGATCTGGCAGAGGACTGTTTGATTCGAGCACTCTTTATAGAAATAACAGGTGAAGACAATATTTTATTGGTAGACATTCACCATATCATTTCCGATGGAGCTTCAACAACAATTTGGATTGAAGAACTGCTTTCTCTGTATATAGGAGAAGAGCTTACCCCAATAGAGCTGCACTATAAAGATTTTGCTGCCTGGCAGAATCAGGTCGATTTATCTGAACAGGAGAAATATTGGTTAGAAGAATTTTCAGGAGAAATTCCTACTTTGAATATTCGAACAGACTATCCAAGACCGAATATTCCAACGAATAAAGGGGAAAGTTTTATTAGTATAATGCCTGACGAGTTGAGGAACCATTTAAGAGCGTTTTGTCAGGAGCATAAATATACAGAATATACAGTGTTGATGACTGCTTTCACACTGTTGCTGAGTAAATATAGCAGGCAGGATGAAATTGTTGTGGGAACACCTTTCAGTGGAAGAAACCATGAGGTTACTCAGAATATGCTTGGAATGTTCGTCAATACATTACCGATTCGTAACCAGATTGATGAAAAGCAAACATTTATTGACTTGGCAGACAGGGTTCAAGATAAATGTTTAGATGCTTTCCAAAATCACGCATATCCGCTTGAGGAATTGGTAAACAAGGTCACTGTTGTAAGAGACATATCCCGTAATCCACTGTTCAGTGTTATGTTTGCACTTCAAAATGACAATGATATAAAAATGCAGACTGCAGATTTTTCAATGTCATTCTTGGAAATTAAAAGTAAGGTTTCGAAATTTGACCTAACATTGAGCATGAGTGAACTTAGTGGTCAATACCATTTATATTGGGAGTATGCGACAGATTTATTCAAAGAAGAAACAATATCCCGTTTATCTGAACATTTTCTATATCTTTTAGGTTCTGTTTTGAATGATCCGTTGGGAGTAGTGGGCACGGTACAGATGCTGCCAGAAAAAGAGCAGCAATTCTTACTGGAGAAAAATTATCAAAACTATGAACAATATAGCTCCATAACATTTTTGGATTATTTTAGAGAAGCAGTAGCTCGTTTTCCTGAGAAAAATGCTGTTAGATTCGAAGATAAAGTGATTACCTATAGAGAACTAGATGAGAAATCAACGATTTTGGCTAGTCAGCTACGACGGAAGGGAATTCAATCAGAAGATATCTCTGCATTGGTGATGGATAAATCAATTGAAATGTTTATAGCGATGTTAGGGATAATTAAAGCAGGCGGTGCCTATTTACCTTTAGATCCTAAGCACCCAATCGACCGCTTGATGTTTATCTTGACAGACAGTCAGACTAAATTTGTTCTATTCAATAATGAAGAAGGTAAGCTTCTTAGTGAGCAGGCAGATGAAAACGTAATATTCATAAACATGAATGAAATGAATCTGACAGCTTCTGAGGATATTTTTCTACCAACGGTTGCACCTAATCAGTTGATGTATGTCATCTACACATCTGGTACAACTGGAAATCCTAAGGGCGTTATGCTGGAGCACAGAGGAGTAGTAAACCTAATTCAATCATTGAACTCAATTTTGAAGGTAAATGAACAGTCTCTTGTTTTGCAATGTTTCAACTATATATTTGACGGATCGGTCTTTGAAATTTTCCCTTCTTTAGCGCTAGGGGCTACTTTAGATATAGTTTTAGAAAATGAATTGACTAATCCTAAAATAATGCTTCAAAAAATGGCTAACCATTTTGTTGTATTGACACCGAGTTTATTCAATATGATTTTAGATTATGCAATTGAAAGCGGACAAACTGAAAAATTAGTCGAGATTGAGACTTTATGTTTCGGTGGTGAGGCTGTTTCAATAGAGATGATCGATAAATATCGCAGTATAGCTGGAAGTGATCTTACTAAGCTGTATAACTGCTATGGTCCTAGTGAGGTAACAGTATGGGGTACAGTTCAGCAGTATTCAGAAGCGGAAGAGTATAAACAAAATTCGATCGGTTATCCAATTAACCAGACAAGTGTTGTATGTATGAATAACCATTTACTAAGTGGAATAGGTGTCCCAGGTGAAATATATATTGCAGGATGCGGTCTTGCACGGGGCTACTTAAATAATAGTGAATTGACAGAACAGACATTTACATTTAATGACCAACTAGGACAACGTGTCTACCGTACCGGAGATTTGGGATATGTGAATGAGAAGGGTCAAGTAATCTATATTGGTCGAGTGGATGAGCAAGTAAAAATTCGTGGATTTAGGATTGAACTGGAAGAAATCGAACGTTGTCTGAAAGCTATTCCAACTGTCAATAATGCAGCAGTAACTGTTTACACTAATGAAAACGGAGAAAAGACATTATGTGCTTATCTTATTGGTTCAGAGGAGCTTCAAGATTCTGAAATCAAGTATGAACTGGCTAAACATTTACCAGGGTATATGCTTCCGGAATTTTATCAATATATTGAACAATTTAGTTTCGGTAGAACCGGAAAGCTGGATAAGAAGAGCTTACCTGCTCCAACGATGAAAAAAAGAACGGGGAATGAAGTATTACCAACAAATGAAACGGAAGAAAAAATCGTTCATCTATTTGAAAAAGTGCTACAGCAATCAATAATCAGTATTGAAGACGACTTTTTTGCAATGGGTGGGAATTCACTAAATGCTTCTGTTCTATCTTATAGTATAGAAAAAGAATTTAATAAGAAAATCCCTTTAATTGAAATATTCAAATTGAAAACTCCGGAAAAAATTGCAAGAATGCTAAATGATTTGGCAGACGTGCGGGAAGTATACGAAGAATTGCCAATGAATGGCGAATTGGAAGAGTTCGAAATTTTTTAACTAGTAAAAGCATGCGAGGTAAAACATTCTACTCAAACAATGTTTTGCCTCTGCATGATAAATAATTTGAGGAGATGAAATATGAAGAAATACCTTAAGCAGAATAAAGGGCTTGTGCTTATTACGACTATACTGGGAGGTTTAAGTGGAGCTTCTACTGCATTGATTGCATTGCTGCTGCAAAAGATTATTGATGCAGCAACAAATGGTGATTATTCGACGTTCGAAAATATGATGTATCTTTCGATCATATTTTTCCTAGGAATGGGTTTAGTAAAATATCTGTATTCATTATGCGGAAAACAATTGATAAAGAAAATTGTCTACTCTATGAGAAGTGATGTTTTTCTCGGAGTGATGAGGAAAAATCATCAGGAGTTCGCTGAAAAAAATACAGCTAGCTACTTATCGATCGTTACAAATGATGTTAAAGCAATTGAGGAAAACTTTTTACAACCATTACTTTTATGTCTGCAGAATGCATTTGTATTTGTATTCGCCTTAGTTATTCTACTGACGTTAAGTCCGATAATCACGCTTAGTTTATTCGGCTGCCTAATCATCATGTCTGTAGTACCAGCGCTGTTCGGTAAACCATTGCAGACGAAACAGGAGAAAACTTCCGTTCAAGCATCTTTATTCACAGAAAAATCGAAAGATCTATTTTCGGGCTTTGAAGTAATCAAAGATTATGAAATGGAATCTGATAGTACCAATGAATTTGAAAAGTCTAACACGAGTCTTGTAAAAACAAAGTTTTCATTTGATAAATTATTAGCTGTTAATGAAGCACTATCTGAAGTGATTGCTATGGGAACTATTTTTTTGGTTATTTTCATTGGTTCCTATCAAGTACTACATCAAGAAATGACATTAGGATCTTTAGTAGCTATTGTTCAGTTGACTAGCATCTTTATTAGTCCAGTGATCATGATTATGCAAAATACTACAAAAATGAAGAGTGTTGGCCCATTGATCTCAAAGGTAGAAGAATTGACGGTGAAAAAAATAGAGGAAACAGTGGCATTACCTCAGCCAACATTTTCGGATAAAATTGTCTGTAAAAACCTTACATTCTCTTATAAAGAAAATCAGCCTGTATTATCGAATATAAATCTGATTTTTGAAAAAGGAAAAAAATATGCTGTAGTCGGACCAAGCGGCAGTGGAAAATCTACAATGATCAATCTACTAACGTCAACTTTAACCAATTATGATGGAGAAATTTTGTATGATAATCAAGAAATTAGAAAGATAGATAAGAAGGGGATAAAGAATTTATGTTCTATTATTCATCAGAACGTTTATCTATTCAATACAACGATTGCCCATAATATTTGTTTGAGCAAGACTTATACCGAAAAAGAGCAAAAGCTTGCAATGGCAGCTAGCGGTGTTTCTCAATTTATTGATATAGATGAAACCGGATTGGACATACCAGTAAAAGAAAATGGCTCTAATTTTTCGGGCGGACAAAAACAAAGAATTGTAATGGCACGGGCATTGATTCGTAAATCACCTTTGCTAGTTCTGGATGAAGGAACCTCTGCATTGGATATGCAGACGGCCTATCAGGTAGAAAAAGATCTACTAGATATTCCTGAACAGACATTGATTACAATTACGCATAAATTGGATCAAAACTTACTATCTCAGTATGATTCAATAATCTTTATGGAAGATGGAAAAGTCGTTGATGCAGGATCATTTAATAAAATATATCAACCAACATCCAGATTCTATCAATTTATGAATATAGAGAATGAACTAAAAGAGGTGTGAATATGAAACCTATAAAATTAATTTCTCTGGTGTCGTCAGTTACAATTTCTAGTTTATTAGCTAAAAAAGTTTATGCCAATTATCAATCTAAAGGGATTGAGTCAGAAAAAAAAACGTGTAAATTTGATTTATCTAAGATTGACCAATTGAATATATTTTTTGAGAGAGGTCAAGGAAAGATTGAACACATTCCCGGTAATCATCTTGAAATTGAATATTATTTTACGAATAGGGAACAGGCAAAATCATTTGTCTTTACAGAGAATTTGAAAGGTAGCCAGCTTTCTCTTCAATTGAAAAGAGAAAATCCTTTAATGCCTTTAAATTTCTTCAATGGAATTTATGTTCAAATTAAACTGCCAGAATCTTATATGGGGCAAGTCGGTATCAAATCGACAACAGGTTCAATCATAGCGGATGATCTTATTGTTCCAAATGCCTCTTTTAAAACCGATACAGGAAATATAACTGTTCGATCTTTAGTTGGAAAAGATGTATCCATCAAATCAACAACTGGAGATATCACAATGGGTAGCTTAGATAGTGAAGATGACAACAGCCAAGCTCTTATTTCAAGCACTACAGGGAAAATAACAGTTATTCATAATAAGCTGTTCCGTAGGGAATTCATCAAAACAACCACAGGAGCTATTGAGTTGGCCATCAATCCAAGCTTAAGTGATTACTGTATTAAGATAGAAAGTTTCGTGAAAAATGGAAGATGTAGCTCAGAAATCGTGGGTGACCCGACCAATGAAATTAATATTAAAACAACAACCGGAAACGTTAATAGATTATAAAATTAAAAGTTGAATGGAGAAAAAATATGTATTTATCTGGCTTGCCAATTCCGTCATTTTTACCAAGAGTGGATGAAAGTGTTGTTCAAATGGGGAATGTCGTTTTTATTATTTTCGGCATTGTCTGTGTCTTGATTGGATTACTTATCTTGTTGTTAAATAGAAAGAGAAAAAATAAAACTCAAAAAATTGTCGGTTCAGGATTTTTGATTGTAGGACTACTATCTTTGATTAATAATGTGTTTCAATATCTGTTCTGGAGTTAAAACATGTGATTGACATCAAGAAAAGTAAACAAACAATCTAGCTAAAGAAAAAAATGTGTGAGTATATGAAATGAAAGATTACAAGACTGTGAAAAGCTCATATTGAGAAAATTGAAAGTATAAACTTTATCAAGTCTTACCGTAAAGTGAAGTGACACCTAAAAGTTAGATATGGTATTTCATTTGGCAGTGGTTTGGGCATGAGTTCGATAATATATGAGGGCACTGAAAAACTTCAATTGGTTCCACTTAGCGAGGTATTCGACGATTCAATCGTCGAATACCTCGCCTTTTT
>NZ_JBYTDL010000031.1:28040-47199 GCF_058791335.1 Lysinibacillus sp. EB271-A1-10B | reverse complement strand
GCAGGTTGAAAATTTATTATTAAGTCACCAAAATAAAGACCAGGCGCTCAATTGAAAGTGAGTACCTGGTCATTTTTGATTAATATTCTCTTACTTCGAATGAAGCAATCTTATCATGTACGATATATTCAGTTACCTTTTTATAAGGTGAAATAGTTTTAGTGAATTTGAATGTTGAAGTACCTTGTGCACTATCAAACCATTTCAAATAGTCATTTAATACTTTATTGGTAACGTCATACTCTTTTGTTATACCGTTAACTAATGTAATACTTAAAATAGCATTTGAAGATTCATTGCTTGGTTTCTTAACAATTACTGTACTAGTGGCTGTAATATCAGTGCCTTCAATTTTGGCTGTAATAATTGCTTCACCTTCACGAACTGCAGTTACATTACCATCTTGATCTACAGTGGCAATACTTTCATCACTAGAAGACCATATTACTTTTGCAGAATCTGGAGTAACGATTGCTACTAGCTTATCTTGACTAGATTCTAGAAGTTCTAATACATTTCTATCTAATGAAATTGATTCAGGCTCTGATGGTCTTGAAGTTTTCTCCATCATTTGTAGTTCGGAAATTGACAAGTTGACTTGATTAATTGTACTGTTTGTAAGAGTAACATTTATTCGGTACTTAGTATAATAATTAGTATTTTCAAATATGAAACTTTGTTTCGGATTCTTTACCCAATCGTTTGCTGTGACGCCGGTTTGAGAGTCCAATACTACCCAATTTGAACCATCCCAAGCTTCAAAGGTCCATGAATTTGGAAAGATTTCAGGCCACCTTCCTTCATTATGCATTACATATTTACTAATTACTTTTGCGGTTGAGAATTCATAGGCTAACCACCCTGTTTTTGCGGATGTTCCCCAAGCGTTTGGATAAATTAGTTGTCCATCAAATGCTAGCCAACTTGGATAATATTGACTTGAAGATGAAGCTTTACCAAACTCTGATACATCAGATGTCATTTTAGGGATTAGATTTTCTGAATAGCCATCTTCAGCATGTGCATTTTCAACGTTATAGCTAATTAGTACTAGTAGTGATAATGCTAGATAAATAAAACTATTTTTAAATATCTTACTCACTTATGTATCCTCCTTTAAAGTATTTATAGGCAATTTCTTTAAATAACCTTTAAAGACAATTATAACCAATATGAGACTTATTTACCATAATGAAAATCGTTTATTTTTAATAATAAAAAGCCACTCATTGGAGTGACTTATAATAATTATTCTATAATAGTAGCATGAATTAAAGGGGCACCTAAATCATCTTTTCCTTCAAACGTTCCGTAAACAGTTACTTCAGAATCCTTAGTAACATCTATTAAAGTAAAATTTTTCACCGAAAACATACCATAGCCACCATCTTCTGTAGTAGTCACAGTAAATGTTCCACCAACACCTTCTTCGGTGATATTAGTAACTTTTCCACTGATAGTTACCTTTGAATATTGCTTAACTTCATCACCATTAGCTTTAACAAAATCTAATTTAATCGCTTCAGCTTTCAATTTTTTATTTAATTTTTCTCCTTTAGTTTCGGCAACTTTATCCGCAGCATCTTTTTCTTCAGCAGCAGGTGTTTCTTCTTTAGGAGCAGTTTTTTCTTCCTCTCCACATGCAGCGAGTAAAAGTGCTGATAATGCTCCAGCAAAAATTAGTTTTTTCATTTTAAAATCCTCCCTCTATATTATCATTCTGGGAAATTTTTAGGGAAAAGTACATACAAAAAAACAGACAACTGTGATTAGTTATCTGTTTTCGTAAATTGAATGATTTCGGAGATATCTTCAATATTTAGGGCATCAGCTATTTTTTCTAGTGCGTTCTTATTAATACGAATAGTTTTATCATTAACTAATTCACTTATGGTACGAGGATTTAAACCTGTTATCTCCACAAGTTTCTTTTGATCCCAGCCACGTTTTTTCAATAGCTCTCCAAGGTTAGATTTTAATTCAGCGCCCATTATTCACCAACTCTCATATTATGATGTTAATTTTATTATAAACCATAATTTACTTAAAAGAAATTAAATGTTGACATTTTACTTAAACGAAATTATGATTTACTTAATCGAAATAATAAGTGTGCATTTATATTTTTTTAAATTCTGATTTCTTTTAAGTAAATTGCAGATGAGGTGAGAAACAAATGGCATTCGAATATCTAGCACAATACATAACATTCGACTCAGTAAAAGATATGGATAAGAGTGTGGAGGACCATATGGTGGTTCACTATTATGACTTAACAGAATCAGAACGAGCAATTGTTTTCAAACTTGCTTCTCATTCATTGGAACATACAGGAGTGTGTCACTTAAAAGCGAGTACCATAGCTACATCATTAGAAATTAGCACAAAGACAGTTTATCGTTCGATTAAGAAATTAGCCGAGTTGGGAATTATTGAGAAAGTGCCAGGAACAAAATTAAACGGCATAAAAGGTGCTAGTATTTATCGTATTTTACCTTATGTCCCATCGAGCGTGTCCCAACGAGAGACAGTCGATGAAGCTAGTAATGAAGCTGTTTGCCATCCACAATTTGAAAACCAACCATCTAGTTCTTTTAATCTTTTAAGTTCTAAACAAGCAAATAATATTATGAATCTAGAAAATGAATTAGCTTTGCAAGCTGAAAAGAAAAAAGAATACATGAATGAGTACCAGGTAATGCTATTTGATTTCATGCATTCACTACCATTAGCAAATAACTTAAAAGACGAATTACATAAATGTGTATTAGCTGCTCAGGTTCAAAGTGCAACTGACTTCATTAAAGCTAAGAACGTTCTATTCAAAATTGCTATGGATATTAAAGAAGGTGTACTGACGGTTGCTAGTACATTAAGAGCCGTATTCGTAGGGGCATATGGTAAGGCTGTAGAGCGGTTAAGTATTAAGTCTAGTAAATCATCATATATAGAAGAAACACCAAATAGAGAACGTCCAGTACCGTTTTATAACTGGCTAGAAGAACGTGATGATCGTACACAAATAAACAGCAGACCAAACTTAGACAATTGGCTGGAATGGTAGAGAGGGGAATATAAGATATGAAAGAACAAAAACAAATGACTATGTATGACTTTATAGAACAATCAATTAAAAAACCTTCCACAACTGTTAATATAACTGTTGATAAGAAGAACCCCGTAATAGAGTCTCGTATAAGAGTGTGTATTGTGCGGAGATAAGAAAAAGACCACTTTTACAAATAGCACACTCATTAAATAAGGATACTGAAATGAAAAATAAAAATAATTAAGATGTTATTTATAGTATAAGACCTCTTATATCCATTTTATTACCACTTACTATGTAAAGAGAAATCTTATAAAATTTAATATTACAATATGAACAGAGGAAAGAGGGTTCTTTGATAATTCAATTAAAAGAAGGGAGGAAGAACTAATATTAGTAACGGGGATATTATTTATGAAAATTAAATACTAGGAGACAGAAAAATGAATAAAAAAACTTGGCTTATATTTAGTAGTTTAGCTATTCTAATATCTGGGTATTCCATTGTTCAATATTTAATTATGGATGCACATCAGGCAGGGTTTGTTAAATTGAAACTTATGTTTATTTCTACATTGAATTCGTTTTGGTACATTATGCTTTATATACATATTGTATTCAGTGTAACAGCGTTAGTAATAGGTCCCTTTACATTATTCTCGAAGTTTAGAGAAAAAAATATAAATCGGCATCGAATGTTAGGGAAAATATATATGATAGGTATTTTATCCGGCGGTGTTTCAGGGCTATATTTAGCATTTTATGCTACAGGTGGCTTTGTGTCACAGTTGGGTTTTGGTTTCCTATCTATATTCTGGATGATAACAGCATCTCAAGCGCTATCAAAAATTAAACATAGAAAAATTTATGAACATCAAAAGTGGATGATAAGAAATTATTCCTTAACTTTTGCAGCTGTAACATTAAGAATTTGGCTAGTTTTGTTTACTGTACTATTTGGATTTGAAAATTTTAATCTCAGTTACGCTATTATAGCTTGGCTTTGTTGGTTGCCGAATTTAATCGTTGCAGAATTGCTTATACATAGAAATCGTCAAGTAACAGGCACTTTAATTGAATAACAAATAACAAATAACAAATAACAAATAACAAAACCACTCCGTGAATGGGTGGTCTTATTTTAATTTGACTTTATGTAGTGCCAACTTGACAATAAAATCTAATGAATGATAAGCATTGTGTTTACTACTGATATAAAGGTGTCAATGTACACAAACCACTATGGTATAATAATAAAAACGGAATAATAAGATAGAGGTACAAATCATATTTTGATTTGTTTAAAAGGGAAGATCGGTGCAAATCCGACGCTGTCCCGCAACTGTAAATGGGAGCACGTTTCAAAAGACCACTGTTACAACTTGTAATGGGAAGGTGAAAAGTGTGATGAACATAAGCCAGGAGACCTGCCTTTATCTAGTACAACCAAAAAACCTACGAGGATAGGGGGTGTTGAGTGTGACTAGAGAACTTCTCCTGCATGCTCATAGTACGATGATTGCTGAACAGGTAGCTTCTATTGCTAATAGAAAGCCTTTTTCACCGTGGCAATCACCGTATTATGTCGTGTATTTGTCATAGTAGACATCTTTCTGTAGAGGGAAAGATGTTTTTTTATGCTAAAAATGAAGGAGTGTTACACATGAATCCACAAGTAATCGAGTATTATGAAAGTCTGTTAAAATTTGAAATCATGGAAAAGCAGTATTCAAGTACTTCTCAAACATTAGGGGAGCTAGTTGACGAGTATGTAGGGCAGGATGCTGTTCATAAAAATGATATTTTAACAGCATATAAAAATGTAATGAAAGAACTAATGGGATAAAGTGAAACTAAGTTAATATATTCCCTGAATTTATCCATTTACTTGCACGAGGTGTTATTGGTGATAATGCCGTAATTATAAGTCAAAAAACTTAGATGACCTTATAGAAAAGCAGAGTAGCCAAACCTGAAATGATTGCGTTTGGCTACTTTTTATTTCTTATAAACTGATTATATTAATAGGAATACATATAATTGTCATAAAATAATCTCTAGTACTTCATTTATATTTCACTTTTTACCTATATAATAATTTTGTGCTTATCTTCATTCAGTAAATGTTTTTATGACGACTTCCATCTTTGTAGGTGTGGATGAATGCAGATGTGGATCTTTTTTTTGTTGATGCCCAAGCATCTACTGAATGAAGATAATGCCTCCGGCGGATGCCACGGATTTTGAATTGTGCATGCACAATTCAAAATCCGGACCGCAATTACGCCAAGGCGAAATTGATTATTTTTAGATTGGAGAATACAACATGAAAAACACATTTTATCAGAGCTTTTGGCGAACGCACTTTTATGCCGCATTATTTATTACGCCACTGCTTATTTCGCTAACATTAAGTGGTATAGGCTATTTATTTTATACTGATGTTGAAAATCAGTTATATGATAAATACTTTTTTGGTGAAAGTGGAAAAACCGAGGTACAATCTATTGATGATGCTGTTAAACTTGCAGAAGAATCATATGCTGGCTATAAAACAAATAAAATTATTGAGTTAGAAGAGCCATACAATACACGTTTATCGATGAAAAATGCAGATGGCAAAGAAAAATATGTGTTTTTAGATGATCATAATCAAATTATTGGTGGTCAAGATGCTGGCTACACATTTGGGAATATTATTAGAAATATCCATAGCTCCTTATTTATTGGGGGAACGTTTGTCAATTATTTAGTTGAATTAGCTGCGTGCTGGGCTATCTTTTTAATGCTTTCAGGCATTTACATGACGTTTAAAGGAAAATTATTAAAGAAAACAAAGCAAACAAACAAACGTCAAAAGAGTAGAAAATTCCATGCCCTTCTTGGGACAATTATTACGATTCCAATGCTAGTTATTATTTTCACAGGCTTACCATGGTCTGCGTTTATGGGGAAATACATTTACCAAGCTTCACAAGATTATCCTTCTTTCGGAACGCCATTATTGCAACAGCAGCCACCTACATCTGATGTAAGTGAGATTCCTTGGGCTACTCGCCAAGAAACTCCTCCAACGTCAGACTCGGCACATGCAGCCCATCACGGGGGAGGAAATACAGGCTTTGTTGCTAACCCTAACCAACTTACTGTGGAAAAGCTACAACAAGAAATTGACGCAATGAATATCTCAAAACCATATGCTATTATTTATCCTACTAGCGAAGACGGTGTCTATACAGTTGCTAAATCTAGTAATACAGGTGTCACAGGTCTTGATGTTAGCCCAGATGATGAAACGACAATGTATTTTGATCAATATAGCGGGGAATTTATAGACAAGGTTGGCTATGAAGACTATGGTATTCTTGCTAAATGGTTTACTTGGGGTATTCCTTTACATGAAGGTCATTTGTTTGGTTGGCCAAATAAATTAATCAATTTACTAGTATGTCTAGCATTTTTAGTAGTTATTGCTTGGGGATTCAGAACATGGCTACTGCGAAAAAAACAAGGTATTTTATCTGCACCACCTAAAATCTCTCAAAAAGTATCTATTCCTTTTATCATTTTTATGATCATTTTAGGAATACTGATGCCACTATTTGGACTTTCTTTAATTGCTGTCGTCCTTGTAGAATTAATTATAAATTTGGTGTCTAAAAATAAAAAAGAAGCTAATTAACATGCTAAAGCGATACTGTATCCTGTTAGAAAGGAATGCAGTATCGCTTTTCTTTATTTAAAGCCACCCTTTATCACTGGCGACTTGAGTAGCTTGTTGTCTAGACTCTACTTGTAGTTTCTGAATAGAGGTAGATAAATAGTTTCGAATAGTACCTTTCGTTAAAAATAGTTTTTTACTAATCTCATTTGTTGTGAGTCCTTCTTTGACAAGCTGCAGAACAGCAATTTCACGTTCATTTAGTGGATTCTGTTCTTTCATAAACAACGTAGCGGCTAAATCTCTGCTGACGACCTTTTCATCATTCATGACTTTTCGTATTGTTTCGATTAAATAGTCTATAGGTTCATCTTTTAATAAATAACCATGTACCCCACAATCCATAGCTTTTTGTAAATAGCCAGGACGTGCGAAGGTAGTAACAATCATCACCTTGCACGGTAAATTTGCCTGTTTAATTTTTTCAGCAAGGTCAAGCCCAGAAAGATTCGGCATTTCGATGTCCAAAACACATACATCTGGTAGCTCATGTTGAATAAATTCCCACGCTTTTTGACCATCTGAAACTTCTGCGATCACTTTTATATCAGGCTCAAACGACAACAAGGAAGTCAAGGCGCCACGTAACATTTGTTGATCCTCTGCTAGTAATACTCGTATCATGTAGTTTGCTCCAATCTGTAGTGTTGGATAGGCAGTGTTAACGTCACAATTGTTCCATCTGTCGGTAAATTCTCTATGGAAGCAGTTCCTAAAAGAGCATTCATTCTTTCTTTCATCGATGAAAGTCCATTCCCATACCCTTGGATATGTAAGCCGACACCATCGTCAACAATGTTTATTTTTAAAATTCCATTTATAGTATTGATATCGATTTGGCATTTTTTTGCTTGACTATGTTTAATAATATTTGTAGTTGCTTCCCGCAGACATAAGGACAGCATCGTTTCTTCTACACTCGCTAGGAGAAGCTTTGGACAGTTATTATTGATATTTATTGAGATATCCGCTGTTTGTAAATGCTGTTTACAATGAATAAGCTCACTTTCTAACGAAATAAAATTCATATCGGAAACTAATTCTCTTACTTGCTTTAACGCAGTTCGTGTCGTTGCTAAAATATCATTTAACTCATCTTTCACACGCATCGTATCTTTATCGACTAATTTTGTAGTTAATTCGGTTTTAATTTTGATCATTGTCAATGTATGACCGATCGTATCGTGAAGGTCCCTTGCAATACGTTGTCTTTCTTCTTGTTGAACGAGCTGGGTATTTACTTCTGTTAATTCCGATTGTAATTTTTTTGATTTTTCTACGTAGTAAATTAGCATTGGAAATAGTAGCTGAATAATCATAATGGGTATTAATGCTTGGGATTCTAATTTAAAAGATGCTCCTGATTCAAACCAAATAACGATAAGAAACATAAAGGCAATGGCAATCATTCCTAAAGCAATATGCCATTTCTTTTTAGCTCGCCCAATTAAATCAGCAAAAATAAATCCAAAAAATAACATAGCAGATCCTTCATAAATACCTAGTATGATAATAAGAGTAAAGCCTATTAAGGAAGCAAAAAGTAAACGCCAATCTTTATTCCATAAAGCAATATAGAAAGCTACTAAAAATAACATAAGGATTATTATTTTAGCCAATAATGGTAGTTGAGAATGCGATCCTAATACTTTGGTGAATAAAAAAATTAACGAAACTACATCAATGATTAGATAATGTATCGCCTGATCTCTTGGATAAATCTTTATATTTCACACCAACCTTTGTCGATTATTTCTGCGTGACACTTTGAATGGCATGTTTTCGAATCCATTCCATTGGTCCAACATGAAAATGCTTGATACAAATATGTGCAATGAAAAGTTGGAAGAGGGAAAGGGTTAACCAAATACCAATAACTTCAATGCTATTCAATTTCCCGCCTAAACCTAAGCCCCAGCCGTAGAAAATAATAGATGCCATAGTATTTTGAAGGACATAGCAACTTAAAGACATTTTCCCAATCTCACCGAATCTCTTCCATAACCAATCAAGCTTCTTATATTCTAACATTTTACCTAATATTCCAATATAACCAATAGATAGGATTGGTGCGAATAAATACCGAACAGGTAAATCAAATACTCCACCAGGAATAAAGATTAGAAGGTTTAAAGGTACTCCAATAAAAATACCGATTTTAAATAGCTTTTGTCGCGCCTGGCGTCCTTTGTCATTTTGCAAAAATACACCATTTCTCATCAGCTTAACCCCAAGTAAAAATAAAAAGATATTCATCGGGATAATAAAAATAGCTTCCGTTCTATAATAAAGAAAATTTGTTAAACGATATTGTATTTGTTCAAACCAAGTACCATTTTCATAAAGACTAACAACAGGATCGACGCCAGTAAGGGAAGCGTTGGCACCAAGCAATGAACTAACTAAAATTAGCAAAATCATTACTGCGTGGAAACTACCAAAAACGTATAAAGCGCGTTTAATCGCTTTATCACCAAATTTAACAATAAAGACAACAATGATGGCTGTCACAGCATAGCTCATTAAAATATCGTATTCCATGACTAACGTGAAGTGGATAAGCCCCTCCATAAATAAAAAGACTATTGTCCAAATATACATTCCTGGCCAAGCATTTCCTTTTCGTAAAGCTTGCTGATATTTTAATTCCAAACCAACACCAAACATGATTGTTAATAAACCAAGAAGTTTACCGTTTACGAAAAATATGACTACCATTCGTAAAAAATCGTTCAATGACCACCAACCTGAATAATTGCTCGTTGTGATATACGAAATATCACCAAGATAAGCAAAAATCCAAATATTAGTGCCAAGTGTCCCTAATACAGCAAAGCCCCGTAACATATCGATTAAGGGTAATCTTTGTTGAACTTTCATCATGTAATCACTCTTTCTGTGTTTTCTTATAATTATGATAAGAAAACAACAGGAAAAAACATATTCACACCAGTCAAAGGTTCTTTATGACAGGTGTCATTTAAGGTGTCTCAAAAGCAAAGGAAGGCCATCTCGGAAGGTGGGACACAGATCGATTCGTCTATTGTTTTCGAAATTAGCGTAATGAAAATAAGAATGTTATTTATAAAATAAATATTGCGAAAACTAATATAATTAGTTAAAATTGAAATACGATTAGTTCGCAGAGGGGATTTGATGTAGAATGAAAGTTGAAAATAGTGGCACAGTGTATCAATTGTCCTTTATGCCGAGGATTTTTCCTGTTAATTGTTATTTCGTAGAAGAAGAAAATGAACTTACACTGATCGATGCAGCATTACCATATAGTGCAAAAAGTATAATAAAAGCTGCTGAAAATATCGGAAAACCGATTACGAGAATAATCCTTACCCACGCACATAATGATCATATTGGAGCGCTAGATACGTTAAAAGAATTATTACCACATAGTAAAGTGTACATTTCTTCTAGAGAGGCACTTCTATTGGGAGGGAATAGTTCCTTGCTACCAAATGAAAAAAACACCCCTATTCGAGGGGGCCTTCCAAAAAATATTAAAACTAAACCGGATGTATTACTTGAAGAAGGGGATCGTGTTGGTTCATTAGAAGCGATTGCAACTCCAGGGCATACACCTGGTTCCATTTCTCTTTTCGATACGCGTAATAGAAGTTTAATAGCAGGTGATGCCCTTGTAACAAGAGGAAAGCTAATAGTAACAGGAATGCTGAATCCATTGTTTCCGTTTCCTGCTCTTGCTACATGGGATAAAGAGACAGCTCTAAAAAGTGCAAAAAAATTAAGCAATCTGAATCCGAGTTTACTTGCTGTAGGGCATGGGAAGATGTTAAAGCAACCACAGGAGCGATTGAACATAGCCATTGCTAAAGCAGAAAAAACTTTTTTATCATCTAAATAGGAAGTGAAAAAAATGTCCCGTCGAATGAAGTTGGATGTATCTATTATTTTACAAAAGGCAACAGAGATAGCTGATGAGCAAGGATTGGACCAACTTTCAATTGGACTATTAGCTGAAAAATTGGAAGTACGGCCACCGTCCTTATATAACCATCTTGATGGCTTAAATGAATTGAAACAGAAATTAGCCATTCAAGGTGTAAAAAAACTACATGAATATATGCTACAAGCTGCAGTAGGACGTTCGGGTGATGACGCCATTCGTGCAATTAGTCAAGCATATCTTCAACTTGTTAGAGAACATCCGGGGTTATATGATGCTAGTTCTCGCTTTCCAGATGCGAATGATCAAGAATTACAGCAAGCCCAAGAGTCTGTCGTACAACTAGTACTTCAAGTGCTAGATGTCTATCATTTACAAGAAGAAACTGCGATTCATATAGTCAGAGGATTACGGAGTATTCTACATGGATTCTCTTCGATTGAACAGATGGGGGGATTCGGGTTGCCACTAGATATCAATAAAAGCTTTTCAATCCTAATCAATACCTTTATTGAGGGCATTCATGCAGCTACGAAAAATCAGAACTTGGAAATGAATAACTAAGGGAAGGGAAGAAGACGCGGAGGATTGATTTCAGTCGATAAAGCAAAGGAATTAATATTGGAGTAGGAGACTTGAAATTGAATACGAGTTTCCTACTCTTTTCATGTAGAAAGCAGTTGCGATTAATGCTTTCTTTTTGAATAACGTGACATACTACTATTTAGTACATGAATAAATTCTATAATCTAATAGCCCTTCATACTTTAAGATCATTTCAAAATGTTTATCCATTACTTCATAAAGTTCAGGTTCAATATGCTCTGAGTGATTAAGCTCAGGTACTGAGAAAATCGATTTGTTTTTTTGTATACGAATATGTTTAAAACCAGCCTGGTTAAATAAGTCTACCCAATCCTTTTTCATTGAACACGAATCAAATCCATAAAACTCTTTGATTTCTTTTTCAATTTTCTCTTCAAGCGGTTGATGAATAGTAAATTCAATGGCAATAAACCGACCGCCATTCTTTAATAAACGAAAGATTTCTTTAAGTGCATTAGGTTTATTGACAAAAGAAAGCACAGATTCAGAAATAATAAAATCAAATGTATGATCGGATAAAGGTACTTGTTCTATTGAACATTGCATTATTTTTACGGGTAAGCGATTTTTTTTCATTCTCTTTTTAGCTTTTGCGACCATGACAGAATTAATATCGATGCCTGTTACCTTTGCTTCATACGTCTCTGCCAAATAGGCAGCGGTTTGGCCTGTACCACAGCCTACATCTAAAATATATGGATTTTCACCAATGTTCTCGGCCTTGAATAGTTCCTTTGTTAAATTAAGACCACCAGGGTGCGCACCGCCTACACCAAATTTGGACAGAAATTCTAGATATTTCGAATTTTGAATCGGAATCCCTTCTTTATTCGTATTTTTGTATAATATGAAATTTAAAATAGTATGGTTCCAGCAAGAGACAAAGTTGTTATCAAGAACCTTCACTAATGAATGGACTTCAATATGTATATTATTTTTGAGCAACTTCTCCGATAGTCTAAACAATAAAAAAATACAGACGTATACTAGTTAAAAGATATTTGATAGGGGGTGAATTAATGCCATTTTATCCGCCTAATTCTAGAATGCGACCATTTCCACCAAGCTATAGACAAGGTTTTGGCCCTCCTATGCAAGGTAGACAAGGGCAACCCTTTTTTAATCCTTACCAGCAACCCAAAACTTCTAGATTTGGAAGATTACCACAACATTTAAATACAATTATGGGCCACGCGGGAACAATAACATATGGAGTTAATATGTTAAGACAAATGGGGGCTTTTATGAATTTCTTAAGATAGAATGTAAAATGATTTTTTTAGTTGAACTTATATAAAACCCCTCTTAAGAGAGTAAACGCTTAAGAGGGGTTATTGATTATTTTATTTAATGCTTATTTTGCTGAAAGTTGTTTTTCGATAATAGAACGGTTTTTCTCTTTAAATACTTCATTATGTGATGACACGACCCCTTGGCGATAGGCAGTAGGCTCTAAATATGTTTTGATAGAATTCACGGCATTGGCTGCATCCTGGAAAGTCCCTAAAAGGAGATTTATTTTTCCTTCAAACGCTAATATATCACCTGCTGCAAAAATTCCAGGCTGTGCTGTTTCTCCCGTTGCTTTCCCTTCAAAATAGTAATCATCTTTTTTAGGAATGGTAATTGCTTGCTCCAATTCTAATGATGCTTCACGGTTATAGCCATGACTAACGATGACTTCATCAATTTGACGCGTATAGCTTTGTTTTGTTTTTGTATTTTCACATGTCACTAATTGGATGGCTGTTTTCTCGGCATCGGCAGTTAATTTTGTAATAGTCGTATTACACTCAATCTTTACGCCAGCATCTAAAGCTTCTTGAATTGTTGCCTCATGAGCGGATAACGTATCTTTACGATAAACAACAGTTACGTTTTTGGCGATAGGACTTAGTTCAACTGCCCAGTCGATCGCAGCATTTCCGCCTCCCGAAATAATGATCTCCTTGTCCACAAAACGTTGATATGACTGCACGGTATAGTGTAAATTAGTCATTTCATATTTTTCTGCACCTTCTAGTGAAAGCTTTTGAGGATTAATAATACCACCACCAACGGCTAAAAGAACGGTTTTAGAATAATGTTTATCTCCTTGCGCAGTATGAAGAACAAAAATATCATCTTGGCGCTCGATAAAATCGATTTTTGTACCTGTAACAATGGTTGGATGAAACGTTTTTGCCTGTGCAATTAACTGTTTCACAAATTGTTCGCCTAATACAGGGGGATGACCACCAATATCCCAAATTAGCTTCTCGGGATAAAGTAAAACTTTACCACCAAGCTGTTGTTGACTCTCAATTAATTTCGTTTTCAATCCTCGTAAACCACTATAAAAGGCGCTGTATAGGCCTGCGGGACCACCACCAATAATTGTTACATCGTATAAATGTTGCATTTATATCACCACATCCTAAAAAAATAATAAAAAAGTATTTGACAAAACTAAATAAGAAAACTAGACTAATTCTAGTGATAATGATTATCATTGTCGGTTAATCGCTATCATAGCATGGAAAGATCAAAAAGGAAAGAGAGGTTACGTCGTGCGTTTACAAGTTGAATCGATTCGTATCGGCTACGAGGACAAAACGATTGTGCATGATTTATCGTTACAAATTCCAGACGGTAAAATAACGACTATCATTGGTTCCAATGGGTGTGGTAAATCTACACTTTTAAAGGCTATTACAAGGATATTGAAGCATAAGAGTGGACAAGTCATACTGGATGGTCAAAATATTTCCGAGATGAATACAAAAGAATTAGCGAAAGAACTGGCTATATTGCCACAAAGTCCGGAAAGTGCACATGGTTTAACAGTGGAAGAGCTTGTATCCTACGGTCGATTTCCATATCAAAAGGGCTTCGGTAATTTATCGCAAAAGGATAAAGAAATGATTGACTGGGCCTTAAAGGTAACTAAAACGGATGACTTTCGTCTGAACACAGTTGATGCCTTATCAGGTGGACAGCGTCAACGGGTGTGGATCGCGATGGCATTAGCTCAAGAGACCGATATAATTTTTTTAGATGAGCCAACAACTTATTTAGATATGGCCCATCAGTTAGAAGTTTTAGAATTACTTAACAAGCTTAACGAAGAAGAAGGACGCACAATTGTCATGGTGTTACATGATTTAAATCAGGCAGCACGCTTTTCAGATTATATTGTTGCGCTATCAAAAGGAGAGCTAGTGAAGTTTGGTACTGCAGAGGAAGTTATAGTACCTGAAGTATTAGAAAAAGTGTTTAATATTGATGCAGTCATTGGTAAGGATCCTCGAACTGATAAACCAATGTGCATTACATATAACTTACTACAAACAGTGTAAAAGGAGATAGATTTATGAAAAAGTGGTTATTACCAATGTTTATGATGGTCGTACTAGTGCTTGCAGCGTGCGGCAATAAAGAAGAGAAGACGGATGAGGGCTCTAAAGATAAGGCATCTGCAGAAATGATTACGTATCAATCAGAAGCTGGCCCTGTTGAAGTACCAGCAAATCCTAAACGTGTAGTTGTATTATCTTCATTTGTTGGGCATTTACTACAGCTTGACGTTAATGTTGTCGGTATTGATTCATGGGCTGCAGATAATCCAAACTTCAAAGATGGTATTAAAGATGCAGTAGTTGTTGAGAATACGGATATCGAAAAAATTATCGAGCTTGAGCCAGATTTAATTATTGGTTTAAATGGTATTGAAAATGCAGATAAATTAGGAGAAATCGCACCAACTGTGTTGTTCACTTATGGTAAAGTGGATTATTTACAGCAATTCATCGAAATCGGTAAAGTGGTGAACAAAGAAAAAGAAGCAACTGATTGGGTAAAAGATTTTAAAGAACGTGCTGCAGAGACGGGTATAAAAATTAAAGAAAAAATCGGTGAAGATGCTACAGTTACTGTCGCAGAAATGTATAATAAACAAATGTATGTGTATGGAGATAACTGGGGTCGAGGAACAGAAATTTTATATAAAGAAATGGGCTTGAAAATGCCTGGAAAAGTAAAACAAGATGCTTTAAAACCAGGTTATTTTGCAATTTCTACAGAAGTATTAAATGAATATGCAGGTGACTATGTAATTTTTAGTACATTTAAAGGTGAGGAAAGCGCCATTAAAAATGCTCCGTGGTTTAAAGATTTAGAAGCGGTGAAGAATGGTCATTTATTTGAAGTGAGTGGCAACGAATTTTACTTTAATGATCCAAAAACTTTAGAATATCAACTAGATTTCTTTGAAAAGAAATTTTTACAATAATTTCAGTAGAGAGTAGCGAAGGCAAATGATAAAGTTTCGAAATTTCCCGTTTTGGCTTCAAGTATTGCTTGCACTGATCTTATTAGCAGTAACAGTTACGATCTCGCTTTGTATAGGCGCGGCTAATACGAGTATTCAAGATGTTTATCAAGCGATTGTCGGACAAGACGGTGGCAAGCACTACTCTGTATTACGTGAAATTCGATTTCCTCGTATTATTGCTGCTATTTTTGTAGGTAGTGCACTTGCAGTTGCTGGGGCTATTATGCAAGGAGTTACTAGAAATCCATTAGCAGATCCAGGTCTCCTTGGTCTAACAGCAGGTGCGAATGCGGCACTAGCATTGACGATGGCGTTTATTCCAAATACCTCGTACTATATGTTTATTTTTGCATGTTTCATAGGTGCGGGTGTAGGGATGATTGTTGTCTATGGTATTGGCGCTTCAACGAAGAATGGCTTTTCTCCATTAAAGTTAGTCTTAGCTGGGGCAGCCGTATCCGCTCTATTACAAGCAATAGCAGATGGAACGGGAATATTATTTAAAATTTCAAAAGATGTTTCGATGTGGACGAGTGGTGGTTTAATTGGCACTACATGGCAAGCATTAATAATTGTTCCTGTTATTGTAATAGGATTAGGGGTAGCTTTTGTGTTTAGTCGTCAGCTAACCATTTTAAGTTTAAATGAAGAAGTAGCTGTCGGATTAGGACAAAAAACAACAGCCATTAAAGGAATTATGATGTTTGTCGTTGTTATTCTTGCAGGCTCCGCAGTTGCGCTAGTAGGCAATTTAGCATTTGTGGGGTTAATGGTACCACATATTGTCCGAGCAATTGTTGGAACAGACTATCGATTTGTCCTACCGATGAGCGCTATTATCGGTGGATGGTTAATGGTCACTGCAGATTTTGCAGGTAGAATGGTTAATGCCCCATATGAAACACCGGTAATTGCAATTATTTCAATTATCGGCCTTCCGTTCTTCTTACTTCTTGTTCGAAAGGGAGGTCGTCAAATTGTTTAAAATCGGACGAAAAAAACAACGTAGATGGCTCATGGTTTGGATGCTATTAACAATAGCTATTTTTGTAATGGGTATTTCAATGGGAGCAGCTTCAGTTTCGATTGATCGCATAATACCGATTTTACTTGGAGACGGCAGCTTCAAAGAATCATTCGTACTGTTTTCTGTTCGCTTGCCAAGATTATTTGTGCTAGCAGCAGCAGGGATGGCGTTAGCATTAGCTGGTGCCGTTTTGCAAGGGGTAACACGTAATGATCTAGCGGACCCGGGTATTATTGGGATTAATGCTGGAGCAGGTATAGGAATTACGCTATTTTATATCCTTGTTGATGGTGATTTACCTCATTTCGCGTATGTGTTACCACTTGTCGGATTTGCCAGCGCTTTATTAACGGCACTCCTCATTTACTTTTTTTCATATAAGCGTAATGTGGGTGTACAGCCGATCCAACTTATTTTAGTCGGGGTAGGTGTAGCATCTGCCTTAGCAGGTGTAATGATGATATTAATTTCCTCTGCTGAGCGTAGTGATGTGCAATTTATCGCACAATGGCTTGCGGGGAATGTTTGGGGAACAGACTGGCCATTTTTCTGGGCTTTATTGCCTTGGCTTGTGCTAGGCATACCATTTATTTTGTATAAAGCAAATGTGTTAAATGTGCTGGCAATGACTGAACCAACAGCGGTTGGCTTAGGATTAAACATCGAACGAGAGCGTTTGCAATTATTAGTAGTCTCTGTCGCATTAGCTGCGGCAGCTGTATCGATCACAGGAGGCATTGCCTTTATCGGTCTGATGGCTCCCCATATTGCAAAGCAGCTCGTCGGACCGCGCTACCAGTTCTTTTTACCACTCACATTATTAATTGGTGCCAGCTTACTAATGCTTGCAGATACAATTGGCCGCGTAGCTATTTCGAGTGCGACCGTGCCAGCAGGTATTGTTGTAGCCTGTATCGGCGCCCCATATTTTTTATATTTACTACGAAAAAACGACTGAATGGCTTAGGCTGTTCGGTTGTTTTTTTTTGAACAAACGTAGTTCTGCGAATTCAAAGATGTGGATAGAAGGTGCTGCAGCAAGTCGTGGATAGAAAGTTGAGAATGATGGATGGAGAGCTCAAAGTCGTGGATAGAAAGGAGAGAATGGTGGATAGAGAGCTCAAAAACGTGGATAGAAAGAAGAGAATGAAGGATAGAGAGCTCAAAAACGTGGATAGAAAGCCAAGATTGATGGATAGTTGCGTCGTCAAAGTGGAGATATGAGGCAGAAAAGTAGTAGTCGATGCAAGAACAAGGCGATTTTTCCATTCTTTTTATCTATAAAATTGGGCTATAAATTTAATTTTCACATCTTGTATTTCAAGTTTTTTGGAACCTCTGTTTATACATGTAATTATTTATATAATAAATACAGGAGGGGAGAGACAATGATTTTATTAGCACGACAGCAATCACAAATGCAAAAAATGCTAGAAGCTTTGGTAAGAAGGTTGCCTAGTACACATGTAGACTACATGAATTATTTTAATAGGTTAATGCGTATACAAGCTGGCTTTGCTGGAGAAAAGCGAGTAGATGCAGAATGGCTAGAAATTAATTTGCCCAACCCACATTATTTCCTTCATGATTTACAAATAGTCAATCACTTCGGGACTACACATCAAATAGACACTATATTAGTGTGTCCTCATTTTATATTAATCCTAGAGATAAAAAATATAACAGGCTTCCTTGAATTCGATGAGTCATTTACTCAATTTACAAGGACTACTGCAGAAGGTGATGTTGAGGGAATGATTGATCCTTTTCATCAAGTTAGACGACACGCCGACTGGATAAAGGGGATATTACAGCATTACAAAGTTAAGATTCCTGTTCATTATGCAGTCGTTTTGGCAACGAAAAATGCTATTTTATCAGAAAGTTTAAAAGGACAACCAATTTTTCATGTTTCAGGATTACGTTACTATGTAAGAAAATGTCTTAAACAGCATAATGAGATGATATTAGAAGCTGATGATCTCTCTCTTTTTGCTACTAATTTATTAACCAGGCATATGCCAATTAAAAGAGAAATAACCGTTCCTGTACAGGATCTTCTAAAAGGTGTGTTATGTGTACGTTGTTCAAATGGACAGCAAATGAGCTATTCCAATAAAAAATGGACTTGTCAACGCTGCGGATTAGTAGATCAGGATGCTATTCTCAGAACGCTTGATGATTACAAGTTATTAGTGGGCGATTCGTTAACGAATAAAAGCTTTTGTGATTTTTTCGCAATAGATTCACCCGATCTAGCGTATAGACTATTGCAGAAATTACCTTTGAATGCTGATGGGAAAAAAAGACATAGAAAATATTGGATTAAAGATGGATAGAGCGCTTTGAGCTGTGGATAGAAAGGCGAGAAAGCTAGATAGAGCGCCCAAAAACGTGGATAGAAAACGGAGAAAGCTGGATAGAGCGCTCAAAAACGTGGATAGAAAGCGGAGAAAGCTGGATAGAGCGCCCAAAAACGTGGATAGAAAGCGGAGAAAGCTAGATAGAGCGCTCAAAAACGT
>NZ_JBYTDL010000031.1:0-27946 GCF_058791335.1 Lysinibacillus sp. EB271-A1-10B | reverse complement strand
AAACGTGGATAGAAAGCGTAGAAAGCTGGATAGAGCGCCCAAAAACGTGGATAGAAAGCGTAGAAAGCTGGATAGAGCGCTCAAAAACGTGGATAGAAAGCCTAGAAAGCTGGATAGAGAGCTCAAAAACGTGGATAGAAAGGCGAGAAAGCTAGATAGAGCGCTCAAAAACGTGGATAGAAAACGGAGAAAGCTGGATAGAGAGCTCAAAAACGTGGATAGAAAGCGTAGAAAGCTGGATAGAGCGCTCAAAAACGTGGATAGAAAGCGTAGAAAGCTGGATAGAGCGCCCAAAAACGTGGATAGAAAGCGTAGAAAGCTGGATAGAGCACTCAAAACCGTGGATAGAAAGCCAAGAAAGACGAAAAGCCCGACCCAAAACTCCGAATTTCCCGACTAATTCCTACTAGACAAATAAAAACGAAAAGCGTATAGTTAGTTAGGCTAACTAACTAAAAAGGAGTGGTAATGTTGACGATCGAACAAGAATTTTTTAATCAGTACCGCTTAATGTATAGACCGTTTATCAATCTAATAAATGTGCAGTTGGGGAAATATCAGCTGTATAGCTCTCAATGGGCTCTTCTTCGGTTATTGATGGATAAAGGGCCACATACATTTGTGGATATTGCGAATTTCATGTTTATTGAAAAGCCGAGTGTAACGAGACTTGTGCAAAAGCTTGTGGAGCTTGGTTACGTGGAAACGGTAGCGGGTAGGGATAAGCGCGAAAAGCTTGTACAATTGACGGCTGATGGTGAAGAGATTGTGCAAGAAATTCAAGCGCATTTAAAACCAACTATGGAACAGGCACTCGCGGGGGTATCGGAGCGGGATATTGAAATTGCGACACAAGTGTTAGCGAACATTTGTGCAAACATCAATCGGTAGGAGAGAAAAAAGTGGAAGCAACTAGACATAAACTTTGGACGAAGGACTTTTTAATCGTCTCACTTATTAATTTTACCATTACATTAATATTCTTTTTATTGATGGTAACGATTGCAGGCTATGCGGTTGAGCATTTTGGGGCTTCGACTAGTACGGCAGGTCTTGTATCGAGTATTTTTATTATTGGTACTTTATTTGGGCGTCTCGGGACAGGGCGTATTATTGGGGATTGGGGTAGTAAAAAAACATTATTTTTTGGATTATTATTGTTTATGCTATCCACGATGTCTTATTTTATCGCGACGAATTTGCCACTTCTAATGGTCAATCGTTTAGTACAGGGTATTGCACTTGGGATGGCTAGTACGGCGACAGGGACAATTATTGCACAGATTTTACCTTCTGATCGACGAGGAGAAGGTATCGGTTATTACAGCTTGAGTGCTATTTTAGCTACTGCTATCGGACCGTTTGTAGGTATTCTTCTAACGCAGCTGTTTGAAGATTATCGGATGATTTTTGCTGTCGATTCCGTATTAGCTATTGTATGCTTCTTGTTGTATTTTATCGTAACCGTTCCAGATGCACCGAAGAAGGCCAAAGAAATGGCGGAGAAAACAGGCTTTAAGCTCACTAATTTTATCGAAATGCGTGCCGTGCCAATTGCTTTTGTGGCGCTCGTTATTGGCTTTGCCTATTCAGGGGTTATGTCATTTATGACGTTTTACGCGAAAGAGCTTGATTTGGTAACTGCAGGAAGTTATTTCTTTATTATATATGCAATTGTTATTTTAGCGACACGTCCTTTTACAGGAAAATTACTAGACACTAGAGGTGCAAACATTGTTATCTATCCATGTTTAGTTATTTTTGCACTAGGAATGTATGCTTTTAGTTCGGCGACTAGTAGTGTTGTATTTTTACTAGCCGCAGCTTGCATAGGGATAGGTTATGGCAATTTCAATTCAGTAGCGCAAGCAATAGCGATTAAAGTTACACCAAATGAGCGTTTAGGACTTGCGACATCGACATATTTTATTTTATATGATTTAGGTTTAGGGGTTGGTCCTTATTTCTTAGGATTCTTCGTTCCGACTTCGGGGTACAGTGCCATTTTCTTTGCGATGGTATTTGTTATTTTAGTGTCAATTATCCTTTATTATTTCTTATATGGAAAATATGAAAATAGAAATCAAGCAAAAATTTCGTAGTTTAGAATGATTATATTGTGGAAAAAACGCCATTTATCTAGTTATCTAATTAGATCGACTATAAAATGTCGTTTTTTTCTATAAATAAAAATACTTCTTGCAATTGCACTTGATAATCATTATCATTCTCGATATAAACTATTTCGGAAGTAGGTACTTAGCATGAAAAAAACATCATTATTGTCAGTATTAGTTGCAGGAGGTATTCTAATGACTGGCTGTGGAAATACAGATGAAGCTAAAAAAGACGATAAGCCAGCAACAGAGCAAGCAGAAAAAGCTACAAAAGTTGATTTATCTGCTGAACTAGCAGCCTATCAAACATTTGCATTAGAGCAAATGGATCAATTTTTAGTAGAAACGGAAAAATTTGTAGAAGCATTTAAAGCTGGTAAAATTGAAGAGGCAAAAGCAGCTTATGCGCCGGCACGTATGTATTTCGAGCGTTCGGAGCCAATCGCAGAGAGCTTTGGTGACCTTGACCCACGTATTGACGGTCGTTTAGCTGATATTAAAGAAGAAGGCAAAGGCGAAGAAGCATGGTCGGGCTATCATAAGCTAGAACATGCGCTTTGGGTAGAAAACAAAACTGCAGGCTACGAGGCAGTTGCAGATCAATTACTAGCAGACGCTAAAGAATTACACGCATTAGTTCAAACTGTAGAAGTAACACCTGATTTAATGATTACAGGTGCGGTTGACTTATTAAATGAAGTATCGACATCAAAAATCACTGGTGAAGAAGAAATCTATTCTCATACAGACCTTTATGACTTTAAAGCAAACATTGAAGGTGCAGAAAAAATCTTTGAAATTCTACGTTCTAAATTAGAAGCGAAAGATAAAGACTTAGTTGCTACATTAGATGAAAAATTTAAAGCAGTAGATGATTTATTAGCGAAGCATGCGACTGCTGATGGCGGATATGTTTCTTACGAAAAATTAACTGATGAAGACACAAAAGCACTTTCAGCAGCAGTTAATCAACTTGGTGAACCATTAAGTCAAATGGGTATTATTTTAGAGTAATTTTTGGAGTGATAATAAATGACAGCGTCAAATGATGAAAAATGGATGAATAAAAAAATATCGAGACGTGACATGTTAAAGCTAACAGGTATCGGAGCAGCTGGTATAGCTATCGGTGCCTCTGGCTTAGGTGGTGTTATGAAAGTAATGGGCTACGATGTGTTCGAGCCTGTTGCGGATAGCACGACTGCACGTAATAAAGTTGATTTTTATGGAAAACATCAATCTGGCATTATTACACCAGTTCAGACAAATATTTATTTTGCTTCTTTAGATGTTTTATTTACATCAAAGAAAGACTTACAAGAGTTGTTCAAAAAATGGACACCTCTTGTTGTTCGTTTAATGAATGGTGAATTAATGGTAGATTTAACAACAAATACTAGAGTTCCTACAGGAGATACAGGTGAAGCAGAAGGTTTAGACGCTTCAAATTTATCGATCACAATTGGTGTTGGCCCATCTTTGTTTGATAAGCTTGGGATTCAACATTTGAAGCCTGCAGAATTAAATGATTTACCACATTTCCCAAAAGATCAACTACAAAAAGAACTTACAGGTGGAGATCTTTGTATCCAGGCATGTGCGGATGATCCACAGGTGGCATTCCACGCAGTACGTAACTTAGTTCGTGCAGCATCTGGTAAGGTAGAAGTTAAATGGTCTCAAGCAGGCTTTAACTCATTCCCAGCTGGTGAAGGAACACCGAGAAATTTATTTGCATTCAAGGATGGCACTGGAAATCCGTCGACTGCCGATGACAAAGATTTAAATAAAGTTGTATGGGTTGATAAAGGCTGGCTAAAAGGCGGCTCTTATTTAGTCGCACGTAAAGTTCAAATGCATCTTGAAACATGGGATCGCACATCTTTGAAAGATCAGGAGGTAACATTTGGTCGTTATCGCGATAGTGGTGCACCTTTTGGTAAAAAGAAAGAGTTCGATGATTTCGATGTAGAGGCGAAGGATAGCAACGGTGAGTACATTATGCCAGATACGTCACACGTACATTTGGCACGTAAATCAGGTGCGCGTATGTTACGTCGTTCGTATTCTTATGCATCAGGTGTTATGACGAATACAGGTGCGCATGATGCGGGACTCATGTTTGTTTCTTTTCAAAAAGACCCAGCCCAATTTATAACAGTTCAAAATAGCTTAGGACGTTTGGATAAAATGAATGAGTATACTACACATCGAGGCAGCGCAGTGTTCGCTTGCTTCCCTGGTGTACAAAAGGGGAGTTATATAGGTGAAGCACTTTTTAACGCGCTGTAGCTTAGTACTTTGCTTGTTATTGGCACTTGCTGCACCAGTGCAGGCAGCGCAATCATATAGTCACTTATACATTTCTATTAGTGATGCGCTAATGAATACGAAGCAGGATAAAGAATCCGAAGCTGAGCAAGCCCTTGAACAGTTTGCAACAGACTGGGCGTCGGTTACATCAGAGCAAAAGAAAGCAAAAGAAAAAGTTGATAATATTCTTGCACAAGCAGTTGAAGCTACTACTAAGGATGAACGTTTAAAGGCACTATCTGAATTGTCAAATGCCTTACGTGCATTAGAAAAGCTTGAGAATCCTGTAGATGAAGCGGCGCAGCGTGCAGAATTTGGCACGAAATTTAAACCTGTCATGAAAGCATTTGAAGATGCCTTAGCAAGTAGGGATTTAGCTACAATCGACGCAGCCTATAAGGATTTCAATACGAAATGGAAAAAAATTGAACGTCCTGTGCGAGAGCAAAGTATTGCCATGTACGGGCAGATTGAAACACAGATGGCCTTTATACGGATCACACTTGCTTCTGAAGAGCCAGATGTAGCATTAATGCAATCACAATATGCAGAATTAAAACAAACAATTGAAGATTTTGTAGCAGGTAATGAAACGGCGGAAGTTGTAGAAGGAGAGTATTCTTTAGCAACATTAATTGCTTATATTGATGAGGCGAATGATTTTATCGATGCAGGTGACTACAAGGCAGCCTCAGATAAAATTCGAGAGTTCATTAAAATTTGGCCAAGTGTAGAAATAGATATTTCAACACGTAACGGCAGCCTGTATACAAAAATTGAAAGTGATATGCCAATCATCGTTAGTGACTTATTGAAGTCTAACGTAGATGTTAAAGCAGTTAAAAGTAAGCTTAATATTTTCCGCACTGAAATTGAGCTGATTCAAGGTGACTCAGATTACACGCTGTGGGATGCTGCATTAATCTTACTACGAGAAGGCTTAGAGGCACTGCTTATTATTATGGCATTAGTATCATTCTTAGAGAAGTCTGGACAAAAAACAATGCGCAAATGGATATATGTTGGTGCATTTGTAGGGATCTTTTTATCAGCAGTAGCAGCTGTTTTAATGTCGACAATTTTCCAATCAGCGACAATTGATACGAGTCGAGAGCTCATGGAAGGTTATATTGGTTTATTAGCCGCTGCAATGATGATTGGAGTTGGTATTTGGCTCCATAGTAAATCGAGTGTGGTAAGTTGGAATCGCTATATTTCCAAACAAATGGGCAATGCCATCTCTACTGGCTCGGTGTTTGCCATGGCATCAATTAGCTTTTTATCTGTTTTCCGTGAAGGTGCAGAAACACTTGTCTTCTATGCAGGAATTGCACCTAAAATGGAGACATCTCAGTTTGTGCTAGGGATCGTAGTAGCACTTTTAATATTAGCTATTTTTGCATTTGTATTATTTAAAGCAAGTGGAAAAATTCCAATTCATAAATTTTTCGCTGTTGCTACGGTGTTAATCTACGTATTGGCATTTAAAATTATTGGTGTCAGCTTGCATACATTGCAGTTAAGGGATTCAGTTTCAACAACTATTGTAGATGGCTTGCCAGTTGTCAACATCATTGGTTTCTATCCAACAGTAGAAACTATGATTGGACAAGCAGTTTTACTTGTACTAGTTGTAGCAACAATCATTTATAAAAAGAAACAAAAATAAATAGAAGGGCAGATGAATAGACTTTCATCTGCCCTTCAGCACGTCGTTAAAAAATTAATTAAAGTGTATCTTTAAGCAAATGTTGATTTTCACTTCGAGGTGGCGCTTTCCGCGGAAATCAACAATTCCTCATCAATGTACAAAACCATAAGCTAAAAAAATTATTATCAATATAGAAAAATCGGTGCTAGGTTTGACTATTATTTTAAACATGGAAATCCTCGATAGATTGAAGAATATGTCAGTACTAAGCTCCTCATAGTATGCTGTAGGGTTTCTGATCCAAAGGATTTACCCAGCCACTACCTCTAGCGGGTTGCTTTTCTAGGAACGTTCGACGAGCCGCTTTACCTTTATATAATAGTTTGATACAAAAGTAGTAGAAAGATAGAAAATAGTCTCTTGACCAGTAAGTGGTTAAGAGACTATTTACTTTTGGCGTAAATCCATTAGCCCGTTTTTATAATTAAGCCTATTAGGTAAGTGTCAAATTTTATTTATATGTTAAAATTATGTTATAAATTGTTAAAATCCCTGTAGTAGATGTGTTTTCTATTATTACAAATCATTAACATAATATAAATACTATAAAAATAGTGAATTAATAATAATATGATTACATATATATGTAATGGGGAAATATGTTTTGAATAGTTCGACCATTTACGACATGGCGTATGCGATAATTGTCGTCTGTACGGAATAGACCTAAACCGAAAGTATCTTTTGCAAAAAAAACTGACATTCTTTAAATTGAAAGGAGAATTGACCTGATGTCAAAGAAGAATTGGAAGAAGCCGTTAAATACCTTTTTAGCAACAACTCTAGTCGCAAGTATTGTCGCACCTGTAGCACCCATTACAGTAAATGCTGAAACACTTGCAAAGGATTTAATCATTTCAGAGTATATTGAAGGAACTTCCTTCAATAAAGCGATTGAAATTTATAATGGTACAGGTGCCGCGGTTGATTTAAGTAATTATACGCTAGAACTTCATACGAACGGAGAAGCTACCGCGAAGAATAAAGTGAGTTTGACAGGTACTCTAGAAAACGGTGCTACGTATGTTTTACATCATAAAGATGCAGATCCAAACATTAAAGCAAAAGGAAATCTAGAAAACATAACGGTTATTAATTTCAATGGAAATGATCCAGTCGTATTAAGGAAATCTGGTGAAATAGTCGATTCCATTGGACAAGTTGGTTCTTCAGCAGATTTTGCTAAAGATGTAACTTTAGTAAGGAAGAGTTCAGTTTTGACGGGTGATACAACTATTAATGATCCTTTTAATGCAGCATCGGAATGGGATTCATTACCGGTAGATAATTTCTCCAATTTAGGCCGACACGTAATGGATGGCAATACAGGTGGTCCTGTTGACCCCGAAGTACCGGCAATTCTCTCAATTGGAGATGCTCGGAATAAAAGTGTAGGTGAAACGGTAACGATCAAAGGTAGAGTTGCAGCAGGCTTGAAAAATACGTTTTCGGTCCAAGATGAGACAGGTGGTATTGCGGTAAGACCTACTAGTCTAGCTATGTCTGTCGGGGATGAAGTTACGTTAAAAGGGAAGTTAGTTGACTATCGTGGTTTACTACAATTAGATGGTGCTACAATCGTTGAAAAAGTTGAAAATGCTGGGATACCTGCTCCAAAGGTAGTAGCTGGGGCTCAAGTGAATGAAGAGAGTGAATCGCAGTTAGTAACAGTGAAAAATGTTACGCTTACAGATGTTCAACAAGGTGCAGGATGGGCGAACTTTACTGCAAATGACGGAACGAATTTTCTTGTGCGAGATGAGACAAATTCTCTAGGCTTAACTGTTGGTACAAACTATGAATCTATCACTGGAATTGTTCAACAGTTCGATAAAGACTATCAGGTGATTCCTCGATCAGAAGCAGATATCGTAGTGGATAGTGCAGCACTAAAGCCTGCTAGCGCATCTCCTGGAAGTGGGACGTTTGTTGGGAAAACAACAGTAACTTTAACAACATCGACAGCAGATGCAGAAATTTATTACACATTAGATGGTACAGAGCCAACTGATAAAAGTCTTAAATATGAGACACCAATTGAAATTAGGAAAAATACGACTTTAAAAACAATCGTTAAAGCTAAAGATGGCACGTTTAGTGAAATAACTACATTTGAATATAGCATTGCAGATAAATTACAGATTCATGATATTCAAGGTGCAGGGCATGCTACAACATTTGATGGTAAAACAGTTGAAGGAATTGAAGGGATCGTAACTTATTCATTCACGTTAAATAATAATTGGTATTATACGATTCAAACACCAGATGAATTAGCCGATCAAGATCCGAAGACTTCTGAAGGTATTTTTCTGTACGGTGGAAAGAAACCATGGCCAATAAAGGTTGGGGATTTAGTATCTGTTAAAGGTAAAGTAAGCGAATATGCATACGATGGTTATGATGACAGGCAGCAAACAGATTTAAAAACAACACAAATTAATGTGCGTGACGATCAAGAAGGAAAAGTGGAGGTCATTAAAAGTAATGTAGCCTTACCAAAAACAATTGGAATCGATAAGTTAAAAATGTCCTTTAGTAAAATCGACAGTGATAATCTTGGGGTTTTTAATCCAACAATCGACGCTATTGATTTTTGGGAAAGTATCGAAGGCATGAGAGTAGAAGTTGAAAACGTGAAAGCGGTAGCACCACAAGAGCATGGGGATTTAGTAACAGTACTTGAAGGTGAACCAACAAACACAATTCACGGTGGGGTATTGCATGAGAAAGAAAATGCAAATCCAAACAGAGTTCAATTCCGATTAGAACCGAATGGCGCTGCACGTGATTTTGAAGTGGCTACAGGTGATAAATTTAAAGGGCCAATTACGGGAATCGTAGGCTATTCCTATCAAAACTTTAAAATCTATGCTTCTCTAGATGAGATGAAGGCAGCTCATGAAAAAGGAAATACATCACCTGAGACGACAAAAATAGTTAAGGAAGAAGATAAGTTAACAATTGCCTCTTATAATTTGGAGAACTTCTCTAATAACAAAACTTCTACTACTGATGATAAAGCGAAAAAATTAGCAAGAGCAATTGGTATTGATATGGGTAGTCCTGATATTGTTGGTGTAACAGAGGTACAAGATAATAACGGGCCATCTGCAGGAGATTCAAAAGCGGATCAAAGTTATCAAAGATTAATCGACGCCATTAAAGGTGTAGGTGGTGTCGAGTATCAGTATGTTAATATCGATCCAATTAACAATCAAGACGGTGGAGCACCAGATGCAAATATTCGAGTTGGCTTCCTTTATAATCCAGAGCGGGTGAAGTTAAAGGATGGTATTCCAGCAGGGGATGCGACAACAGCTGTTGGTTATGAAGATGGGAAATTAACAGTGAACCCTGGGCGTATTGATCCAGCAAATGAAGCGTTTAAAAGTAGCCGTAAACCTTTAGCAGCGCAATTTGAATTCCAAGATGAAGATGTAATTGTGATCGCAAATCATTGGAATTCTAAAAGTGGAGATACCCCATTATTTGGTTCGATTCAGCCTCCACAGTATGGAAGTGAAGTACAACGTAAAAAAATCGCTAATATTGTTTCTAATTTTGTTGGAGACATTAAATCAAAAAATCTAGATGCAAACATTGTTTCTTTAGGTGATTTTAATGATTATCAATTTGCGGATGCGCTTAAAATCCATGAAGGTCAATGGATGACGAATATGATTAATAAGGTAGAGGCTCCTGATCGTTACACATATGTATATCAGGGGAATTCACAAGTATTAGACCATATTTTATTGTCAAACAATTTGGCAGAGAAAACAGATGTTGATATTCTTCATATTAACGCTGATTTTACAGACATGGCAGGTCGTGCAAGTGACCATGATCCAGTAATGGTTCAAATCGATGTAAATAAAGATTCAACTGTTGAACCGATTAAACCTGAAATAGTATATGACTATAAGAACTTCAAAAAGAACAAATTAACAATCAATAAACCTAGTATAGCACTTCATTTAGATGCGCAATCTGTTATCCCAAAAGGTGTGTTCCTTAAAGGTGGCTATGCAGAACTACATGGAGAAGGCTTTAAGACGACTGATGTTATCCTTAGTCCAGTGAAAGCAGGGATGATTGTCGACCTTAAAGGCAATAGCGTGAAAACACTCACAATTGAAGGTCCATATGTCAGTGAAATAAGAGGCGCTGAAAATTTGGATATACAATCGATAATCTATAAAAAGGGTGCAGCTCCTGAGCAAATTAAATTTACAAATTCGAAGGGGAAACCGATTGTGAATCCTTCTTTGCCTGCTGAAAACAATCAACCAATCATTAAAGAACCTATTACTAACAAAACTGTAGCTATTGGTGAGGAAATTAAAATTGATTTAACCAATCATTTTTCCGATCCTGATGGGGATAAACTTTCATTTACTGCTACAAAAGGGACGATAAATGGAACGATATTAACAGTTAATTTAACAGAGGGTAGTCATATTGTTGGCGTTACAGCTTCTGATGGAAAGAAAAGTGTCACTACAAGTTTCAGCGTAACAGTCATTGCTAATGATTATTATACAGGTGCTTATAACAAGGAAGGTCAAGCACTGAAAAAGGCTCTACATGATATCATCTCCGTACAAAAGGTACTTTCTTATGATGATGTTTGGAATGCATTGAAGTATACGGATGAAGATCCTGCTAATCCGAGTAATGTCATTTTATTTTACTCTGGGAAATCTAGTCCAAAAACAAATAGTGGTGGCAATGTAGGGAACTGGAACCGAGAGCATACGTGGGCAAAGTCACATGGTAACTTTGGGACAAGCAATGGACCAGGAACAGATATCCATCACTTACGCCCAACTGATGTACAAGTTAATAGCTCAAGAGGAAATTTAGACTTTGACAATGGTGGCAGTCCAGTGGCAGGCTGTAATGGTTGCTTGAAAGATTCAGATTCATTCGAACCACCTAACCGCGTAAAAGGTGATGTAGCACGTATACTATTATATATGGCCACTCGCTATGAAGCTGGAGATAAGGTGGATCTTGAATTAAATGACAAAGTTAATAATGGAACAGCTCCTTATCACGGTAAACTTTCTGTTCTTTTACAATGGCACAAGCAAGATCCTGTAGATGAATATGAAAAACAAAGAAATGAAAAAATTTACGAAATCCAAGGCAATCGAAATCCATTTATAGATCATCCTGAATGGGTAGAGAAGATATGGTAAGTTAAATAAGAGTACTTAAAACGCCACTTCAAGGTTTATGTTGAAGTGGCGTTTGAGTTTTGTTACACTCTTTTCAATTCTACTAAAATTCGTAGTGCTCTTTAGGGTTTTGAATACTAATTCTTTTCAAAAGCGCATTTTCAGTAGATCCATCGAATTCAGCATGGAATACTATATCATCAACAGTAAATGTTGCGAAATATAGTATTTGGTCAATAGTATCCGTGAAATCATTTGTTTCTATTGTCACTTTTTGATTTATAGCTTTTGAAATATCTTTTGCCGTTACTTCTTTAAAGTTAAATAAAAGAACATGTGTAATTGGTCCGTTGTTTATGTTTCCATCGTAAAATGTAGTGCAAATTGAGTAATCTTCATACGATTTGCATAAAACACCTTCAAAAGATTCTTCTTTCGCTATAGCCTTATTCTTTTGAACGCCATCACCAATAGTGTCCATAAAGGAAATCCCAGTTTTGGTGAAACTATTATTTAATGCTTTCATAAATGCTTCATTATGTATTATTGGAAGTCCTGTTTCTAGCAATATTTTTTCATTATTTGCTAATAGATGATTGTCTTTTACTACATAGGTTTGATTTACTTCTGTCCCTACTAAATGAAAGGAATTTGTAGTGGGATTTACAGTTATATCCTCCCTATTTTCTGCATATGCTTTGAAGCCCAATATGACACGAGAATTATCATCAGAAGCCTTAATAAGGTTTACTTCATGTGAAATCGTTTTGACGCCTGGTTGAAAGTCACTCGCGATGAGTATTTCTTTATCATCTGGTCCATTCAGGACGCCATGGAATGCAATTTCGTTATGAATTGGATATTCATAGTGTAGATCACTCCAGTTCTCCCAAGCTTTATTTGCTCTATTATATTTCCCTACGATGTAGCCGTAATTGGTTTGATCACTATAACCCAAAATATATTCAGGGATTTTATCTCCATCAAAATCGACAAATTGTTCAGCCGCTACAGGGAATTTAGATTTCGTTTGCTCATACCATTCACTTGTATTTACCGTACTCTGCCATTCTTCTTTCGATTGAGGGAGAGCTTGCTCTGCTGTTTGCTTCTCAGAAGCCTCTTCATTTTTCTTAGAAACTCCCTCATTACTCGAACATCCTACTAATAAACACACCAGTAAGAGGATAGACAAATTTCTTAACATCCTGAAAACCTCCATTTAATCTATAATCTAGTCATAATCTATCATTTATTATTCTACCTTTAGTCACATATTAGTATCTACATATTTTTTCGAAAGTACCAATATTTATTGGAAAACCGATATGTTTACTAGAAGAAGTATTTTAACAAGTTCATAAAGTAGATGCTGATAGTGAGATTATGGAAGCTTGATAAGGAAATTGTAGTGGAATCTTGTCATGTTATATCTGAGTTTAGCAGATATGGAAGTGTGAGAGATCGAACGCTGCGTACTCAAAACGCCACTTCAATGTTTAAGTAGAAGTGGCGTTTTATTCTTTCCAAACGTGCATTTTCAGTAGGATCATCGAGTTCAGGATGACATATGTTGAAGAAACAATTTTACACGGCGATAGCGTGAAAATGATTATATTTTAATTGTTGTTGAAGTCAAAACCTTAAGCAATCTCCTTCTTTACCTTTTTCACAATAGAATGTGAAGATAGTCTACCATGCAGTAAATAATAAACAGCAATACCGATTATGATAAAGAATGAACAATAAAAATATATTGATCCGTAATCAATTTTAGCTGCGGCAATACCAAAGATAAATGACCCAATGCCGAACCCAAAATCATAGATAGAAAGGAATGTAGCCGTAGCCAATGCTCTCTTTTTAGGGGGGGCTACTTGAATAGCGATAGTTTGAAAGCTTGGAAATACAGTTCCCCATCCAACACCGATAAGGGCTGCTGATGTAAGAAATAACAAGGACGTATTCGATACACTTAGTAAAAACGTACCGATTGCGAAACATAAAATAGCGGGATAAATGATCGTATTTGCCCCGAATAAATCAAACCATTTTCCGGTAAAAGGTCGTGAAATTAAAAGGACCACTGCGTACACAACAAAGAAATAACTAGCAGCTTCCACTAAGCTTTGCTCTTTAGCATATAAGGAAACGAAGGAAATAATTCCTGAATAAATCAGTCCAAAGAAAGCTGACACCAATGATACAGGAATAGCGGAACGTTCCAAATAATCTCCAATCTTCATGCTTGTTTTTCGTTCAATTTCCCGTTCTTGCATAAAAGTTTTCTTAGGTAACTTAACAAATAATCCTGCAACGAGTGCAAAGAAAGCAAAACTTGCATTGATGATAAACATTAGACTTGTCGCTGTTTGTTGCATAACAGTCAAACCTAAAAAGGGACCAATAGCCATAGCAAGATTTAGCGTTAGTCCATAGTACCCCATTCCTTCTCCTTTACGGGATTCAGGGATGAGATCAGCTACAATTGCTCCAGTGGCTGTTGTGGCCATCCCAAAGCCAATTCCATGAAAAAAACGAAGAAATAGTAAGCCAATCAAAGATTGCGGAATAAAATACAAAGTTGAAGCTGCGAAAAGAACAAGGAGAGAACTTATAAAAACGACATATTTTCCTGCCTTTTCGATCCATTTACCTGCAAATGGGCGTGTTAGGATGGAGGCAATCAAAAAAACTGTAGTAATAAGTCCAGCTTCAGTTTTGGCACCATGTAATTCTTGTATAGCATATATCGGTAATGTGACCAATAAATAAAAAAATGTTGTAAACACGAGAAAATTAGTAATGGCAATACTGATAAAATCTCTTGTCCATAATCGAGGTTTATCCAATATTTCCACCTCCTCAAAATATTAAATTCCTTGTACCACCCGCTGAAACAGAGGAACTTAGGCTAAGACCTTCCAAGATAACAGAAGTTCCTTGAATTCTTACTGCTATCAAGTTGATTCCCACAAAATATGTACATAAATAATGTTATCAGTGACCTTTTTCTAAATTCATTATTCATTTATACTGTCATTTCTAAAAGGTACAGTTTACAATAAACACAAATGACAGATGAGGTATTTCAATAATGAATGAGCTAATTTTTAATATCAATCGAGAAAATAATATTCCAATGTACCAACAAGTTTATCAATACATAAGAACTCAGATTTTATCTGGTAAATTAGAGTGGAATACAAAGTTGCCATCGATTAGGCAACTTGCTCTCCAACTAGAGGTCAGCAGAAACACAACTCAGCTAGCTTATGAACAATTGCAATCGGAAGGGTATATTCGAAGTGAGAACAAAAAGGGGTTTTTTGTAGATGCAAATATATCGGATGAGACGCTTAATTATGAACCTATTAAAGAACAACATCATGAAAAGAATCAAACTGACATAAAAACGATTGACTTTAAAATCGGGACAGTGGATCAAGAGAACTTCCCTTTGAAAACATGGAGAATGCTTACAAACAAAGTTATTAAAGACCCTAGCATGTTTTCATACGGAGAAAAGCAAGGCGATATTCAATTAAGAAAGGCACTAGTAGATTACTTGTTCCAATCAAGAGGGGTTAATACTTCTGCTGAACAGATTATTATTGGCAGTAGTACACAACACTTGTTATTACTTTTGACGCTGTTGCTAAAGCAAGACTATCAATATCTGGCAGTAGAAGACCCTGGATATAATGTGGCAAGGGACCTATTTGCGCTTCAGTCATTTATCATAGATCCAATCCCGGTAACAGAACAAGGCATTCAAGTTGATCGCCTTTTACAGTCACCTTCTAGACTTTTATATGTCACTCCTACTCACCACTTTCCATATGGAGTAACTATCCCCGTCAATGAAAGATTAAAGTTAATTCAATGGGCAAAAAGGGTGGAAGGATATATTATTGAGGATGATTACGATAGTGAATTTCGTTACATTCATCAACCTATACCATCTCTTCAAAGCTTAGATTCTAATGATAGGGTGGTTTATTTAGGAACTTTTTCAAAAGCATTGCTACCTTCTATCCGGGTTAGTTATATGGTTTTGCCAAAGAGGCTAGTAAGTGAATATAGAAAGATACTTCCTTTGCTTGAGCAAACATCCTCATCTATTCATCAGAGAACATTGGCGGCCTTTATGAATGAAGGATATTGGTACTCACACTTAAGGAAGATGAAGGCATTGTATAAACGTAAAATGAACCTATTGAATAGGGAATTACTAAAACACTTTAAAAATGATGTTGAAATAAAAGGTAGTAGCTCCGGAGTTTACGTTATTATTGAAGTTAAAACAAAAATGAGTGAAAAAATGCTAATAGAAAGCGCATATGAACACGGAATAGCAGTTCATCCATGCTCACAAACTTTCTCGAAATATAAACCACAATATCCACACATCTTACTTGGATTGGGTAATTTAAGTGAGGAAGAGATCATAAAAGGAGTTTCACAATTAGCAAAAATTTGGTTGTAATCTTATAAGGGACCGCATAACATCGGTATTTAAAAGAGATCAAATAAGAAAGAAAACCTGTTTGTATAGCTCCATTCATTTATGATTCAATACTATTTAACATAATTGATATAGTACTTTTTAAATATATAATTTTTCCTTTAACTATTGTATTTATCAATAGTGTTCTATGGTTTAGCAAATTCAAACTTGAATTTTATGAGCATATGCTTTGGGCTTATATTGCTTTCTTATTATCCGTTATTGTTTCGTTTCAAAGAAAAGCCTCCTGGTGAAATCTTAGTATTATACGCAGATTTTTTAATGATTTTGTACATCACTGTAGTGCAGTGTATTTTTTTACTTTTTTTTAATGGCATTCTTTATATAACTTATATAATTCTAAAAAAATCAAAAAGTTTTAAAAGAAGGTTGTTAAAAAGACACTAAATCTCCTTTTACAAAATAGAAAATAACGTTTAGTAAATTTAATCTTGCTGCAAAAAATAATTCGTTTTAAGGAGAGAATGGCAATTTGGCATTCCATGGGTGCTTCCGTTCTACGCCAGCTTATAAATTAAATGAAATAGTTAACTAAATTTCTCTGGTTGACCTTATAATCCGAACATGGTGCTTTAGAAGGAAAGCATAGAGCTGTTCAAACGCTCTTTTTTTATTTTAAAGCGGAGCAGCAATTAAAACATAATAATCTTGAAACGAAAACAAAAGAAATACGACTACCTTTATAGAAGGAGTGATATGTTTGAAAAAGTTTGGTTTAATTCTGTATTTATCACTATTATCAATATTTTTACTCGGTTGCCAACAGGAAAGTGAAATTAACAATCTGAAGAAATCTTCTCACCCCGAAGAGGCAATGAAGAATGGCGATGTAGTCAATGTTCACGGAAAAATTAGTAACTTAGATAAATTTGAGAATTTTATAAAAAATGCTAAAAAAGGTGCAAAAGATGATGTTCGTATTACAATGTACACGATTGAAGGAGACCAAATTTTTTATAATTTAAATTATGACGGCAACGAAATTCAATATACTTATGATGATTCACAAGATGGATATGCGGGTTCTAGAAAGGGAATCAAAAGTACGTCTTGTTCTAATTTAGAATCAAGAAATAATGATGAAGGCGTTGAATACTATTTAAGTGGGTGTTCGTCGGATGTTGGAGATACTTTTTCCTTTCAAATTTCACAATAGGGAAAAGACTAAGGAGTAATATACACGCCAGTATCTGAAAGGCTTTCTGATAAAAAATATCAATCTTATAGTGGGCTGTTTGCATTTAATTTTGTTCCATACTTTTTTATTTTTATAATACTAGGTGCAACCTTGCCACCAGTGATTGATAACATAATTCAGTTTAATTTAAATGGCATCAAAAGAGTTCTAATAATAATAGGGACATATTGGTCTATATTATAGTCTCCATTTTATTTTTTTAACTTGATTTTAGTATTTACTACATATTGGTTTAAGTTCAAATAGTGTTTCAATTTGTTCTTTTTGTAAACGAAAATAAAATTGTTATTAAAGTGACGGTGCTTTCCTTGAAAATCAAAGAGTTGCATGGGCAGCTCTTTTTTTCTTTATTGAACGATCCTAGGCAATTAAGTTGAAATAGATTTGATTGCAATTATCGTAAAATAGTTTATTGTAAAGAGAAGTTATGATTAAAGGGTGTGCAGCTATGTTATATTTCGGAGAATTAGTATATCCAGCATTTATACAACAGGATGCTGATGAAACATATGGTGTTTATTTCCCTACTCTTTTTCCTGAAAACGGGTGGGATATTCCTTTGTGCTGGGGCAAAACCAAACTTATTGCGATAAAAAATGCAGAAAAGGATTTAGCTTACTCTTTAGCAGGAATCTTATATGATAATGAAGAACTTCCTAAACCTATCCCTATTCAAAGTAACAATCTTTCTCAAGGAATGGATTTAATCCATGTGGAGACTTCGTTTGAACCGTATGCCGAAGAAATACAGGAACATTTGAAAAACGCACATTGGCATATTGACTATTACGCTGAAGAATATGAAGAGAGAATCGAGGCCATTGGTTATAAAAATGACCAAGGAAAGTGGGATATTCAATTTGGAGATTATTCAGAGGAGGAGGAAATTCTTTTTTTTGATTCCTCGCACCGAAGAAATCCCGAGTGGCCGTTTAATATGATACTATTTTCAGTACATACAAGATCTGAAGCACAAGAGAAATTTAATCAATTTGTTGAAAAAGTAGTTATCAAACATCGTACTTCCATTGAGTGGTTAGAGAGGGAAAAAGAACGACTGAAATTTGAAAAAGATAATAAAAAAATTATGTTCAAATCAATTAATGAATTAGTAAAAAAGGGACAGATTTCTGCAATGCAAGCAGCAATATTAAAAAAAGAAGTAACAGATCCAGAATACAGTATCAATTAACTGAAAGAGGTAACCATCTCATTATTTTTGAGGTGGTTTCTTTTTTTTATAGGGTGGCATCACTTAAGAGTTAAGGAACTGATATGAGCAGATATAGTAAAGTACAATATTAAATTACATCCCTATATTGAGTGAATATGTGAAGGTAAAGAAAAAACATTTGGTTATCGATACGTTCTATTTTTAATAAAGTTTGAAGTTAGCAAAAAAGCAATTCCAATAAAAATGTATAGTATTGCTGCAGATTTGTTCGGAATAAATGAATTGTAATTAAGAGGGCCGAGTGACGTTCCAAATCCACTCATACACATAAAGAAGCCTATCCCAAAATGAATTTTCCGATTGTAGTATGTTTTTTCATATATAGATCCCTCCTGAAATATGGATTTTTGTATATCTAAGCGAAATATAATTTTGGAATTTTGATTTTGAGGAGATTAATAAATAAAGTAATTCACTACTTCGTCGAATATCAATAACTTGTGTAGAAATATACCTTAACTAAGAAGTTGAGTGGGGTGTGGAAAAAATTACATATATGAATAAATGCAATACATTGTTAAGATTTGATAGGTCAAGTATTCTTTGGTAAGAAATTAGAACAGTGGCATTTCTCCAATAAGTGAAGACGTTTTTTACAAACTAAGCAGAATAGTTCAAGATCGATAATTAGTAAGTATTTTGTTGTGAAAGGAAAAGTAATGAGTAAGGTAAAACTATATTTAACCTATCGAAAAAGATCATATCTTTTATATATGGCACTTTATATTACAGGTTTCATTGTTGCTAACTGTATATTTGGACCTCCGAAGCATTATGTTGCCCCTATTTTATCAACGATATTAGTTTATAGCTTTTTAGAGTTTCGAGAATATAAAAGTTGGAAAAAAGAAAATTATTGAATTTAGTATCCTCAAGGAGGTTTGCTTGAAGATCATTGGAATGCTTAGACAGCTCCATTTTTCTTCTTGTGCTAACGGTGCGGTTTAGTTAAAGAAGGAAAAAATTACATATGTAAATAAAGTGAAAATAAATAACTTGATAATAAAAAGAGGTGTTTGATTTGAACGCTAAAACCTTACATGAATGGGAACAAAAACACGATGCAAAAAATCAAACAATTAAGGGATTTTGGGAAAGTTTTAGGAAATGGCGTGAGGAAGATAGATATGACTATTTAGACACGTTTAATGGGAAGTTGTACGAAGAATTCATTAGTGTTGAAGAAAAATCATTGAATTAATATATAACTTCTCAAGGGTTGAAGCATTTGTGTTCTTTACTGTGAATTTTTTTTACTTTGATAAAGAAATTGGAACATACTCCATTGAATTCGACTTGGATGGGGAAGTATTAGATGAATATTTAGTTGTTGACCATTTATCCATAAAAAATATTATTTCTGAAATAAAACAAAACATAACGACTGCGCGAAAAGCATTAAAAGAGGGCATTGAAATAAAATCAATATCCAATATTACTGGTATTGATGAAACTTCAATAGAAATTATAAAGAAAAAATATTGTTGAACTAGTAGGATGCAAAAGTTTAACAAGGTGTTGCAGCGGCAGCATCTTGTTTCTTCTTGTGCTAACGAAGCAGTTTAGTTGGATAAGAAGTATGAAAAGATAAAAATAAAAAAGTGTGGGAGAAATTATATGAAATATACTTGCCCTTGTTGTGGATATAGAACATTAGACGAAGAGCCACCAGGAACTTATGATATATGTGGAATTTGTTATTGGGAAGATGATGGAGTTCAATTTGATGACCCTGATTGTGAAGGAGGAGCTAATATTCCATCCTTAAGGCAAGCACAAAAAAACTTTATTGAATTTGTAAGAAAACCTAATGATAAAGACGAAAAAGACCCTAATTGGAAACGGTTATTATAAAGTAAGTAAGGAATTAGGATAAACGAGGGTGTTTTTATTTGAAAAAGGAAATTTCAAAGGCTTTAAAACGAATAGAAGAGGATATAAAAAATGATGATTTGGGGAAGGCAAGGGATAGATTACACGGGTTAATATCAACCTTTCCAAATGAATTAAAACTCCGTAAAAAGTTGGGAGATATTTATTTCGAGTTAAAATATCCTGCAATGGCTGGTCGATATTGGTATTTAGAAAAGAATAAGACCCCAATAATGATACATGCGTGTATAGAATTTGAAAACTCTATGGGAAATGACATTAATAATATAGCAAGAGCTTTAAAGTATAAAGGCGATATTGAAATTTTGATAGGACTGGAATTAGACACAGCACTTTTATATAAAGTAAAAGAAAAATTAGTAGAAGAACCAGATGTTCCAACAGAACTTGAAGATAAATTAATTATCTTTGGTTGCCTTTCAATAACATTTTTAATAACTATTCTTATATTTGTTGGAGCTGCTACAGTTCTTAGCTGGATTTTTTTTAATTAGTTTTGCAATAGTGGATAATGGAAAGAAATTTGCTGCTAATGGGGTGTAATAGCTGTAAAGAAAGGCTGTATTTGACAGACTTTTTAGTAAGGTTCATGTAAAAAGAATTTTAAGCATAGCGTTAATTTAAGAAGAGGTAAATATTTTCAATTGTATGGGGGAGTCACATTGGTAAATGAAGTAATTACAAATGCTAAAGAAATGATTCAAAGGTCTGGAACATCCACTAGGATAGCGACAGATGAAGAAATAAATGCCCTAAATGAAAAACTAGATATTAAACTTCCGGAATGGTTGATAGAATTAATGACTACGGTAGAAGTATGTGATAGTGAATTGGTGGTTCCTTTTTATGCAGAAGATGAAGATCCTCAATTACGAATCGAATTCTTGAATCCAAAGTGTATTATTGAAGAATGTTTAGACGCTGTTCCTGGATGTGCAGTATTTGAAAATGGTTATATTTGTATCGGAGTAGAAATAGCAATTGGTGATGCTTACGCAATAAATATACACGAAGGAAATAATCCTCCTGTCTATTTATTAGATCATGAATATGGTGAAGAGACTGAGTGGATCATTGAAAATAAACGAACTGTTGTAGAAAAAATATCCGACCTTTTCCTAGTTGCTAGAATAAATAAATGATTATCTGTTTACTGAAGTTAAACTTTTTATTGAACTAACGGGGCGGATTAATTGAATACGAATAATGGTATGCATGAAGTAAATAATTTCTGTAACAACAATACTGTAAATGAAAATAATTCTATATTTGATTAACGATTAAAATTTTTTGTATTGAATTTCAGTTCGTAATAGTATAAAATTTACAAAATTACATATAAAAAGCTGTGAAAAGAAGAGTAAACATACGTACTATCTACAGAGACCTCTGGTAGCTGAAAAAGAGGGATAGGAAATGTGTTGAAACAAGCCTTTGAGCTGTGTATAGGATTTGTTTGTTGGAACAATGATGATGCAACGTATTCTCACGTTATAGAGATAGGGTATCGCAGGTGATTTATTCACAAAGCCGTACTTGATAAGGTTTCTACAGGAATGTAGAAATGAACTGGGGTGGCACCGCGATATGACTCGCCCCCAAGATAACAATCTTGGGGGTGAGTTTTTTTATTTTGTTTTACAAAAAAATAAAATAGGAGTGGTGATTATGTCCAGATGGAAGTATCCTTTCATACTATTAGGAGGAATAGGCATTTCAAATGTGGGTGCATGGGTTTACCTAATTGCACTGAATTTAATGATATTGAATGAAACAGGTTCCCCGCTTGCAATTGCTTTATTATATATACTAGGTCCAATTGCAACTATATGTTCGAATGCTTGGGCAGGTAGTTTAATTGATCGGGTAAATACACGACGACTTATGATGGGATTAGATGTTTTCCGAGCAATATGTATTGCGTTAATTCCATTTTTACCTTCACTTTTTTATGTTTATGTACTAGCGTTTATCATTAATATGGGAAGTGCCATTTTTCAACCTACATCTATGGTTTATATGACTAAACTAATACCTGAAAAAGATCGGCAACGCTTTAATGCACTACGTAGTTTTATCAACTCTTGTGGTTCACTAATAGGTCCTGCCATCGCAGGGATTTTATTTTGGGTGGGAACTCCCTATACTGCCATCTATGTGAATGCAGTGGCTTTATTTTTTTCTGCACTGATTATCATGATGCTACCAGATGTTGATTCAGGACTCAAAGAGACAGAGGGGCAAAGATTTACATGGGATATGATAAAAACTGATTTTTGGGTTGTTTTTAACTTTAGTAAGGACAATTCCTATGTCACAAAAATATATTTATTATTTAGTGGTACTACTATATTCATGACCGCAATCGATTCTCTTGAGGCAGCATTTGCTAAAGGAGTACTTTCAATATCAGATACCAATTATGGGTTTTTATTAAGTGTTTTTGGAGCTGGAATAATAATTGGATCAATTATTAATTCAGTATTTTCAAAACAACTTGCCGTTAATCTTTTAATAGGTATTGGTACCATTTTTACCTCAATAGGTTATTTAGTACTTTATAGTTCTAGTGGCTTTTTTAGTGCGGTACCTGGTGTATTTTTAATCGGGTTTGCTGTAACGTTTGCAAATACAGGGTATTTGACTTTCTATCAAAATCATGTACCAGTGAAGATGATGGGAAGATTCGGAAGCATCTTTAGTGTCATTGAAGCAGGTTTCATTGTTGCTTTAACGGTTTTAATAGGTTTAGCTGCTGAATTAACTTCGATTCGTCCTGTGGGGTTAATAGGATCATTTGCCTTCTTCTTATTAGGGGTATTGGCATTAAAAGCTGTATCAGGTGCAAAACTTCAGAAATATTTTAAAAATGCGTCTTCTTTAAACAGTTAATTAAAAAGGCTTGAATCACACTTTACTTTGTTATGTGTATTATTGCGAGTGGAGTTTTCTATCAGTTTAGAAAAGGGCAGAAGTGTTGAATTAAGGTATTAGGAAACTTATTAAAATCGTATAAAGGGGTTAAATAAATGAAATACATTGAATCAGAAAAGGTCACTAAAGAAGAAAAAGAACATATTTTTCAAGAATTATTAAAATACAATCTTGATAACATTGAAGAAAAGGTAGTAAAAGATATTGGTCTTTTTGTAGAAGATGAAGAAGGAAATAGAGTTGCGGGGTTGATTGGTGATACACATGGAAATTGGTTAGAAGTAGAGTATTTATGGGTAAGTGAAAAACTTCGCGGACAGCATATTGGTACGGAATTGATGCGTAAAGCTGAGAAGATTGCTATTAATAGAGGTTGCAAATATGCCTCCCTAAATACTTTTAGTTTTCAAGCACCTAATTTTTACGTGAAGCTAGGCTATAAAGAAGAATTTGTACTCAATGATTATCCGTTAACGGGAAAGCGATAATATTACACAAAAAAGCTTTAAGATTCAATTGTTAATAAGAACGCTGAATAAGGTTAGCTTATTAAAGGCGACCGAGGGCGATACGGAGAAATTTAAGTAGAGGACTTTTCTCGACTTTTCAACAATATTTTTCACACATCAATCTAAGGGCTTGTGAGTAAAATTACACACAAGTCCTTTTGTTATGATTCCTTTATTGCTCCTACAAACTCCTACATGGCTTTGTAGGAAAGATTGGACAAAATCTGTGAGAATTTGATTTCTCTACGCCACTTTTCAACCATCATAAGCTCATTAACCCCATCTAAGAACCTGTAACGGTTAAACTTTCTTTGTTAGTACTTCATTTTCACCAAACATTATATTTTATCTGTAAAGCTTACTAGTAGCTTTAGCTTGTTGCTTCGTCAACCTTTACCTTATTAGACTAACAATGCAGTTAATTGAATCAGGAAAAAATTACATATATAAAGTAAGGCAATACATTGTTAAGATTTGATAGGTCAAGTATTCTATGGAAAGAAGTTAGAGCGGAGGAGTTTCTCCAACAAGTGGTACTGATAAGATTAAAAATAAAGGATATGGTTTAAAAGGTGGATTTAATGAAACAAATAACAATAGGTTCCTGGACTATCGAGGTAGATGTAAATAAAACAAAGGAATTTTATAGGAAACATCATTTAATCACCGAAGGTTGTGATTGTGACTTTTGTGCAAATTTTGTTTTAGCCTGCGACAAGTTCCCTCCAGCAATTAAAGAACTCTTTAATTTACTTGGTATTGATCCTCGAAAAGAAGGAGAGGTTTCTGAATATATGGAGAATAAAGATGGTACACATTTATATGGTGCATTTTATCATATTGTTGGAAGAATAATTGAGGGACCAAAACTGTGGATGCCTACAGAGGAAGGTAGTGAAGTTTCATCACCTACCTTTGAAAAATATTATGGTGTTGAATTAGGTTTTTGTGAAGGTTTATCATTATTTTTCGAAGGGCTTCCAATACCAACAATTCAGTTTGAAATACAAATGAATATTCCATGGTTATTAAGCTAATGAAACTGTTTAGTTGAATAAGAAACGATTTTTAATAGACTGTAACAAAAAATTCAGAGGTGAACTAAGAATGATTGGCTCTCCTGAAATAAATAAAGTGATTAGAAAAATTTTATCACCAGTATTAAAGGATAATGGATTTGAAAAAGTTAATACTCGACGTAATTGGGGTTGGAAGGACCACTGTATTTTGGTATTGGACATAACTGCTGTTGGAAAGTATTTTTCAGATGTAACAGGATGGTCTCCGATGTCTGTGTATGTAGAATTAGGGATATATTATGACTTTGTTCTACCTAAAGATGGTGAAATAAAGATTGGAACAAAAGGTGAATTACTACCCAAATCCCATCAATGCCAGTTACAAAGACAGTTGTATTGTAGCCTTGACCAATCTAAATACACTAATGACTTTGACAATCCTGCTGAAAAAGAGCGTAACGATATTTGGTGGATACAACCAGATGGCTCTAATATCGAGGAAGTCATAAGTGATATAAAACAAGATTTCATAACTAATGGATTAGAGTGGTTTAAAAAAAATACAGATTTGAAGACAGCTTTTCTAGAAATTGAAAAAGAGAATAACTCTTTCAAAAAATTTTATAAAGCAAAGTATTTTGCAGAGCATTTAAATGATAATGCAAAGCTTAATGAGTACAATCTTTTGTTAGAACAAGAGCAAAAAAGAATTGGTAAGATATTAAACTAAGTTAATAAATATTTAAATGCTGTATTCTTTACATGTGTGTATCCATAAATAAGGCAAAAGGATGTTGTCGGTTGAACTACTATAAAAATAAAGTAGCCTGGTGCCATTTATGCAATCAGGGGTGGGTAGAAATAGTACAGGAGAAGAAAACAGGCAACCTTTTGATAGCATGTTCTGAGTGTGAATCCATGTGGAGACACCCAGATGATATAAAAAATCAAAAAAATTTACATCGGCTTTTGATACAACAATCGAAGATACAGTTGAGGATGAAGAAGATGTATTTTTAATATTTGAGTCGTATGTTGAAATCCAACACCCAACTGATAAAGATGTTCAAACAAAGAAATGGGGAAAATATATCATAGAGAATTAATAAAACATTGCTAGTATTGTTATGGATTGAGAAGAATACGGTTATCCAAAGATTTAGAAATAGACTCTAAATGAAATGATATTTTTTATAATTTTCTATAAAATATAGTACCCAATGAAAGTTTGGTAATATTAAAAGCCACGTTTGCTGTTAAATCAGTGTTTGTGGCTTTTTGTATGAACATTATTTATGCAAATTTTATTCAAAGGTATATGAGCATTGTTACAATAAGACTTTTCAATATTTTGCAGAAAACGCTGCAAGTTAGTTGAAGAGTGCTGTATGACTTCAACATTTAGTAATTTAATGGAATTAGATTTTTAGAGTGCTTAATCTATTTATGGTAAAATGTTACTAAAACAGAAGACGCATATGGAGGGATACTATGAATCAAGCGGCTCAGGAGTACTGGAATGAATATTGGAAGAATCAACCTCAACCTCAGTCTGTTAGTGCATGGCAATTTGGGGCCGATCCTGATTATCTCGCGCAATTGGTGGTAGATGGAAGTAAAACTGCAACATGCTCAGGATATATTTTTTATGAACTGGAGAATGAACCACTGCCAACAACAGAGGATTACAGCATTATTCTAAACAACAATGATAAACCTGTAGCAATTATTAAAACAGTAGAAGTTACGTTAACTCCTATGAATGAGGTCACTGAAGAGTTTGCTATTGCAGAAGGAGAAGGAGATAGAACCTATACATATTGGTGGGAAGCTCATGAAAAATTCTTCAGAAATGAGTTAAACGCAATCGGACGTGAATTTTCGGAAGATATGCTCCTTGTTTGTGAGCGTTTTAAAGTGGTGGATGTGAAGAATGGGTAAAGATTCATTCTTAAACAACCGTGCGTATTTTTTAATAAGAATCGCTTTTCTTAATGAACTAACGGGGGCAAGAGTTTAAGATCAAGCAAGAAATCTGCTTACAAAGTTTTTATTAGATAGTATCATTTTCATTGTTACTTGTTGAGAGAAAGGGGAATTGACTTTGTTAATTGAAAGTGTAATAGACTACATATCGAGCCTTAAAGGGTATTCATCTATAAAAAAAATCAAAAAAGGATACTCACCAGATGAAAAATACATAGTTACTGTCGGGCAAAATCAATACTTTATACGATTATCAGACATACAATATCACGAAAAAAGAACCGTCGAATTTTCATTGCTTCAAGCATTAGAAAAACAAGGCGCACAAACGAATAAAGCCTTAGAATGTACTTTATTGAATGAGGCTAATCTTTCTGTCATGGTATTAAGCTATATTGAAGGATACCCTGCAGATGAATTCATTTGGAATCTTTCTGATGTGGCGCAATTTAATATAGGTCTTGCTGCTGGGAAAGAATTAAGAAAAATTCATCAGCTATATGCCCATGTCCCACAAACGATGCACTGGGAAGAAGCTCAAAAAAAGAAATTCAGTTTTTATTTAAATGAATATAAAAAAGGTAGTTATCAACTGCCAAAAGAGCAAAAAATACTAAACTTTATTGAAAACAATTTCCACCTTCTTAAAGATCGACCTATAACATTACTTCATGATGATTTTCATCTTGGCCATATCATCGTTCAAAATAACACGTACAATGGCGTAATTGATTTTAATGGTTATGATTTTGGTGACCCATACCATGATTTTTATAATCTTTCTTTGTTTAGCAGAAGACATAGTATCCCATTTTGTATTGGACAAATAAATGGTTATTTTACAGAATCTCCAGACGATACATTTTGGCGAATATATGCCCTTTATGCAGCGATGAATATCGTCTCTACGATTGTGTGGACGAAAAAATATGATGAACAATCTTTTGATGATGCATTAGAAAGAATCCATCTCATTTTAGAAGATCATGACTATTTTAATTTGAATCAACCATTATGGTATAAGTCCATACCAATTGATAATGTTACAGGTTTATAAACGGCCATAGTATATTTTTAAACTGAACTATATTAATAAAATATAGTTCAGTTTTTATTTATGAGCAAAATCTACCCACCTCTTATTCAACTAACCAGCTAATAGTTTGTCAATATTTTTCTGTTAAAAGTTTAATATGCACGTGCTATACTAAAAAATGCATGACAAATAACCTTCCTAAAGTTTGCTTTTGGAAGGTTTTGTTTGATTTAGTTGTACTTACTTATCAAGCTAAATCTTGGTACGTAGTTCTGTTTT
>NZ_JBYTDL010000030.1:0-49654 GCF_058791335.1 Lysinibacillus sp. EB271-A1-10B | reverse complement strand
GCCTTCTAAGCCGTCGGTCGGGGGTTCGAATCCCTCCTGGGACGTCATTGCAAGCCTTACAGCCACAACGGTTGTAAGGCTTTTTATTTTTATGCATTAATGTATATTCTGTTATTTGGTGCCCAGAAGGTGCCCAAATCACTCTTTATCATCAAAAAGTTTATCAAAATGAGAACTTGCTCGTTGATCAGTTTCTTGTAAAAGATGGCCATAAGTATTCATTGTTGTTGTAATATTTGAATGACCTAATCTTGATTGAATAACTTTTGGGTGTTCTCCAGCATGAATTAATAAAGTCGCTGAAGTGTGACGTAGATCATGGAAACGTATTCTTGGTAAATCAGGATTCCTTTTCATAAATCGGTCCCACCATTGACTTATTGAATCAGGGCGATAAGGTTTACCAAATTCATTTGAGAAAAGAAAAAAATGTTCTTTCCATTCTCGCTCATCTCCAGCCTCAGCTAATTGATATTTTTTAACTGCAGCAAGTGTAACTAAATCATTCATTATATTCGACGGAATAGTTACTACACGTTTCCTTTTCCCTTTTGTCTCTTTTACAATGATTCCTTCTCCAGTTAAACTAACTAAAGCTTGTTCTATTAAAAGTGTATTGTTTTCGGTGTTTAAGTGTTTTTCTTCTATTGCTACTAATTCACCTTGACGTGCAGCGCTTACTACAGCAAGTTCAACCAATAACCTTTTTTCAGCAGTTTCGCGATTGTTTAATCGTTCAAACAACAATTTAACTTGTTCAGCATTATATGCTGTACCTTCTTCGTATTTAAGTTTTGGTAGCTTTATATTTTTACACGGACTTTCTTCAATTAGGTTCCATTGAACAGCGACATTCATAATACTAGCAAATGCCTTATAAATGTTATGGACGGTCGAAGGTGCCAACTCACTTTCTTGCTCATCTAACCTACGTTTTTTCTTTTGCAAATCTCCAACAAAAAACACCACATCAACTTTTTTAATATCCTTCAATTTCATATCACCAAAAATAGGGAGGATTCTTTTTTCTAAATGTGTACAGTTATCATGAAATGATCTTGCACTATAATGTTGTTTTGCATAATTTTCTTTCCAACGTGGATATAGATTGTTTAATGTTATCGAATCAATATCGCTAAAATAAACATCTTTATTTTGTTTCATCTCTTCTTCAAATAAAACTAATAGCCGCATTGCTTCTTTTTCATTCTTAGCTTCTACATTTTTAGTTTTTCGAATGCGACGATTACCTCGATAACCCAAATCAGCTATAAGTTTGAATTTATTTTTTCCTATATTCTTAACGTAACCCAATGTAATTACTCCTTTCAGGTAGATTGTAACCGTCAAAAAAATGGTTATTAAGGTAATGGTTTAGTCTCTTTTTAGCAAAGTCGTAATCTACATTAAATAGTAGTTGAATTTTATCAATAGCTCTTTCTTCGTTTATAGGTAGTTGAATTTGATTAAGCATGAAAGTAGGTACACACGCTTGAAAGGCAAAGTTGTTTGCTTTCCATTCCTGGTATTCTCTAAACAAAATGTAAGTTTTCGTTTGATTGCCAGAATGCGAAATCACATGACCTAATTCATGACAAAATTCTTGCCATTGTTCCTCCTCTGGTAATCGTGAATCTATATAAATTATGTTGTCATAACTTACAGAGTCAAAAGGTAAATAAACTACTGTAAAGCCAAGTTTAGGAGCAATTATCCGTGGATCTAATTGTTCCGGTTTAGTTACACCAATACTAGTGTATAGGTCCCTTATGTAATCTTCTAAATGAGTATAAACGAAAGTCATAGCATCCCTCTTTTGCAAACGTATGTTCTATTTATGTTAACAAAAAAATTCACCACTGAAAAGGCGAATTTTTAAATGTCTGGAAAGTCTACATAAGAATGTAAAATTACTTCTTATTTTCTTGTTGCTTTTTCCATACCTCGTAATACACTTCGAATTGCTCCAAGGCATCAAGAATATTCTCTGGTTGATTTTTGAAAAATAAATTCTCTCTAGTTAAAAAGAAGTCGATAACCTCTTTTTGGTATGCGCTTAGATTGTTATAATCATCGTCCGAGATACCAGCTAGTTTATAATCTGATGGTTTTTGATTATCAGTAGCACCGAGTAAATAATCAGTTGTTACATTGAAATAATTTGCGATCTTTTGTAATAATTCCAGTCCGGGCTCTCTTTTTCCAGTCTCATACTTAGATAATGCAGAATATGTAATACCTAATGAGTTAGCTAGATGTTCACGAGATATATTTTCATTTTCTCTTAACTTTTTTAATCTTTCATGAAACATAAGAGCTCTCCTTTTTATTTGATATATATTGAATTTTACACTTATTGTCCAATAAATAATTATTTTTGGACAAAATGTGTAATTTGCAGTTGACTTTGGACATTTTGTCCATTATAGTTAACTCAAGAGACAAATAGTCCAAGTGAAACGAGGTGGAAACATGAGAACTAATTTAAAAGACCTTCGAAAGAAGAAAAAATTAAGTGTGAAAAAAATATCTCATATGTTAGGGATCTCTACTTCACACTATTACAAAATCGAAAGTGGTATTAGAAACCCAAACTTCATTCTTGCAGGAAAAATAGCTGCAATATTTAACTGTAGTGTTGATGACATTTTTTTTAAAGATAAATTGGACAAAACGTCTAAAATGAAGGTTTCTTGATAGACGTAATGTCTAAATAAAACTAAATAGGAGGTTTTATCATGAATCAAAAATCAAATGAAATGCCACCTGAGACAATGCAATGTGAATGCAACGTGTGCAGAAAATGGTTGCATATTGAAGAAGCAAGGTACTGCACACGTTGTGGAACAAAATTAAACCTAGAGCAAGTTATCAGTAAAAAGGATCATCATCATTTCCATTAGGTTTATATGAACTCTGATGCACTATTTCAACCTTAGGATATTTATTTTCAATTAATCCTTTTTCGGCAAATAAAGAGATTGAAGAACATTTTGGGCAAAACACTACATTAGGCTCTAGTACGTATTCTTCATCATCTATGTCATGTTCGACAGGATCATTGAAGTTCCCATTATGAAATTTAGATGTGCCAGTACATTCATTACGAATAGGAAATCCACATTGAGTGCAATAAACATGTTCTGGATTCAAATCTGAAACTTCATTATTGCAATTAAGGCAATGTTTTAAATACTTATTTTCATGTGTTGCAAAAGACATTATCTCACCACCAATCTACCAACATTTTAGCAGATTGGGAAATTTTAAAAAACAGGAGGTTTTATCATGAATCAGTTAAAAGTTTTCAAAAATGATTTATTCGAAATTGCAGCAAAAGTTGAAGGTGAAACAATTTTATTTGATGTTGAGCAAGTAGCAAGGTGTCTAGGAATTACTACGACTGTTCAAGGTAAAGAATACGTTAGATGGGGACGTGTAAATGAGTATCTTCCAAGTAATTTGCCAGATGTGGCAAAAGGTGATTTAATCCCTGAACCATTGGTGTACAAACTTGCCTTTAAAGCCTCTAATGAAGTTGCGGAACAGTTCCAAGATTGGTTAGCAATTGAGGTTATCCCATCTATTCGTAAAACAGGTAGTTACTCAATTGACACTGCTCAACTAAGTCCTGAACTCCAAATGTTCAATCATCTATATAAGGCGATTGCTTCAACAGAATTGAAACAGCGTGAACAGGATGAAAGACTTGAAAAAATTGAACATCAGCAAAATCAACTTGAACGAGAACAAGAAAATATTACTCAAATTGTTTCTCTTAATCCTAATGAATGGAAGGACAAGGTTAATGTCATTCTAAATAAAATTGCCTTAGCTCGTGGAGGCGGTGAACAATATCGCCTAGTGAGAAAAGAAAGCTATGAGTTGTTAGAAAGACGTGGCCATTGTCGTTTAAATATTCGCCTGGAAAATCGAAAGAAAGAAGCTCTATCAAACGGAATCATTTCTAAAGCAAAAATTGAAAAGTTTAATAAGATTGATGTAATTGCTGATGATCCTAAACTAGTTGAAATCTACTTAGCTATCGTGAAAGAAATGGCTATAACACACAAAATTAAAGTAGAAGGGTTGGGAGCCTAATGTTAGAACTAATCAGAAAAAACACTTTACTCACAGATCAATTTGCGATTGAAACTGATACAAATGTTGACAGTGCTTTATCTGTTGTTTCCATAAATACAGTAGATGGAAATGAAGCTGATGGCTTCACAGAAAACACAGGTATTACTTTAAGTCTTGATTATGAAGAATTAGATGAAATTATCTTCATTTTACAAGAAGCCAGTAACGCTCTTAAACGATCAGAAAATCGATAGAATAGGAAGTTTATAAAATGAATCTAACTATAGACGAATTAAAAGATGCATTACTCAATGCAGAATTAGTTGACTTTCTTCAAAAAGCTTACAAGCAAGGAGTTGAAGATTGTAGAGAGAGTATGAAATTTGAGTTATCTCTACCTTCAAACTTAAGAAAAGAGCATGTAGCTCAAATATTCCAATGTGAATTACCAACTGTAGAAAAGATAATTCGCATGGATGGTTTTCCTAAATGTCATGCATTAAGCGCTCGTTATCCGCGAGATAAAGTACTGGAATGGCGTGATAAAAACACCATGTATATGAACTCACGATTAGGCATTTATGTGAGCGAAAATGAAAGTCTCAGATTATTGAGAGCATAGGAGAGGCCAGGGCAAATGGCCTCAAATCAAACTACCAATCTAGTAAGAGGTTGGGGCAAATCAACCTCTTATCTTTATATTAAGTTAACTCGGTAGAAATAGCTAATCCATCATGGACTAAGTCCATTATCGACTATCGGAAGGAATGAGAGTTTTGGGAGTATTATCACTAGACTTTACAAAAGTATTAAAGAAGTTTCGTGAAGAAGCGAATATTTCGCAAGAAGAAATGGCAGAAGAGCTTAATATAACGCAATCACATGTTAGTAAGTACGAATGTGGACGCAAAGTTATAGATTTAGAAACATTTATGCGATGGGTGCAAATAACAAACTGTGAGGTACAAGCAGCAGCAATTTTATTTGGAACAGAGGTATGTGCTCAAGCAATTAATCTTTTACAAACAGTACCAATGTTTATTGGAGGTATGTTCAGATGGATACTTTAAAGAAAATTAACAACCAAATTACAAAAGAGAAAGCATGTATCGATGACTTGGTAAAAGAAGTGGCAATGCATACACAAGATGGTCGTTATCGACTAGCAGCTGAACGTGGTCGTGATATGCAAAATTCAATCATTAGAATACAACAACTGGAACGACAAAAAGAATTGTATTTAACAGCACTTAAGTTTGTAGGTAACGGAATTAATGTAGAGGTGGTGAAGAAGGTTGTGGAAATGGCTAGATAACTATTTTTACTTACCTGAGGATGATGTGCAGGAATCACACAGAAAATTTTGTATCGGTGCCGTGTTAACGATGTTAGTTATCGGATTACCAGTGATTATCACATGTTGGCAATAAAAAAGCTGCTTAATCAGTGGAGTGATTAAACAGCAGTACGGTTTAGTATGTACCTATTATATCACAAAATAAGACGTTTGCGAGTGTTATCTCGCTCTCGTCAAGCAGCTTACAGAACCGTCTCCCTACGGTATAGCTTTGCCACTGTGAGTTGCTTGATGGGATGCCATCAAAAAACCGAAAGGATTGATATGTATGAAATTAAATCAAGCAATATCTAGGATTGTCGATTTACCGAACATTCTAGATCAATACGGAATACCGTCAGAAAACGTAATTAGTGTACAGTACAGTGATAGTGCAATGATTAACGCTGATATTCTGGTGCATTTACATCGCAAAGAAACTATCGAAAAACTAGGTAACTGCAATGTCGAAAAGTTTATAGGTTACGATGACGCAAGCTGGACACAGTATAGATTTGATAAAGACGGCATTTCATTTGTTTGCTGTGAACGTGAGGCGATAGCGTGAGTGTTCTATTAGAAGTAGAAAATCCAATGGTCTTAGGAGCAATCGAGCATGTTAATAAGGTACCAACATTTCGATATGTAGAGTCTATTGTAGATTCTCGTGATATTTACGGCAGTTTAATCGTATTCAACGACGATTACATGGAGTTTTCAAACGGAGATATTGTCCACATGGATAACATCCACACTTATCTTGAGGATCATTACAATGCGGCATTTTGCACAAAAAAATAAACCACTTGGCAGAGTGGCTTACAAAACAAATATTTAGCGCAATTATAACGCACTACAGGAGGAATTTCAATGAGTAACTTAGCTGAACAATTTCATAGTCCTCAAATGGGACAACCTCAATTTCAAGGTGGAGGAGCATTAGCGCAAGCTAGTGCTTCCCGTGAAATGGAAGAAGTTAAAGGGCAAATTTTCATGGCCAAACAATTTCCGCGCAATGTATTCCAAGCTGAGCAACGTGTATTGGATACATGTAAACGTCCAGCGTTAGCACAAGTTGCTATGTATCAATATCCTCGTGGTGGTCAACGAGTAACAGGTCCATCGATTCGATTAGCTGAAGCAATCGCGCAAAACTGGGGTAATTTATCATACGGCATTCAGGAACTAGAGCAACGTGAAGGCGAATCAGTTGCTAAAGCATTCTGTTGGGACCTTGAAACAAATGTCCGTCAAGAAAAGGTATTTACCGTCAAGCACTCTATGAAAGCTAAAGGAACTATCAAAAAATTAGAAGATCCTCGTGATATTTATGAAAAAGTAGCAAATGACGGCGCTCGCCGTTTACGTTCATGCATCTTAGGTGTTATTCCAGGTGACATCATTGATAAAGCTATTTTTCAATGTCATGAAACACTAGCTGGTAATAGTCAAGGTCCATTAAAAGATCGTATCGCAAATGCATTACGGAGTTACAAAGAACAGCATCGTGTTACGCAAGAAATGGTAGAAGCAAAGTTTGGTTACAACGCTGATTCATTTACTGAGTATGACTATGTAGATTTAATCAACATATTTAACAGCTTAAAAGACGGCTTGAGTAAGGTTGAGGATTGGTTTAATAAAGAGGATGCTAAAAAGCAATACAGTGGATTAGGTGATGATTTCAAAGCTCAAGCATAACCAAAAGCAGAGGTGAAACCAGATGCACCAAACGACATTTCAGTTGAACAGCGAGAATTATCACTCGAATGAGGCCAACCAACACTATATGTCAGTGTCACAGTTTAAAAGCGCTATGGGGTGCGAGGCCAAAGCGTTTGCAGAGGTAAGAGGCGAGTTCACTCGTCCTCCCTCTACAGCTCTAATGGTTGGTTCATATTTACACGCTGCCTTTGAGAGTAACGAGGCATTTGCTGAATTTAAAGAACTAAATCACCACAGCATTTATAACAGTCGTGGCAATAAGTATAAGGACTATGAAAAAGCTGATGACATGATTGGGACCATTAAAAATGACGAGTTTTGTATGTTCGCTTTACAAGGTGAGAAAGAGGTCATTTATACAGGTGAGTTATTCGGAGTAGAGTGGAAAATCAAAGTCGATAACATCAATCATGAACGTGGATTCTTTAGCGATTTAAAGAGCACTCAGGAGCTTAGGAAACGTTACTGGAGCGAGAAATATAATACTTGGGTTTCGTTTGTACAAGCCTTTGATTATGTGCTGCAGATGTGGGTGTATCGAGAAATTATCTTTCAAAATACAGGTCGTTACTATGATCCATACATTGTGGCAGTTACAAAAGAATCGCCACCTGATAAAGCAGTTTTACACTTCGATTCAGGACGTTTCGACTTTGAGAATGAATATGTCCAAACAATGATACCAAGCATGATAGAGGCGAAGCTAGGACGTAGAAAACCTCATCGATGTGATAAGTGCGAATACTGTAGGGCTACAAAGAAGTTAGAAGGGACATTTGAGATTGAATATCTACTAGATTAGGTGGTGCAAATGGATGAATAACGTTCCCCACAAAGTCCTTCTGCCTGCTTGGATATTTGAGCAGGCAAAGGATAACGATGAAATCAGACGCTTGGTGCTGGATTATATGAGACGTTATCCAAACTATAGGGTACTCAAGGTTAGTGGTAGTTTCGCAGAATGTGAGAGACAGGACGGACTGTTATAGGAGGTAGTAATGATTAAAATTCGACTAGCTATTTTAATGGCTGAACGTAGCTTAAAGATACGTGACGTTCATAGTAGGACAGGCATACCGATGACAACACTTAGAACCCTGTATTATGGCCGTTCAAACAGTGTAAAAATAAAAGATTTAGAGGCAATTTGCAAGGTGCTGAATTGTAGTGTGGGAGATATTTTAGATTACCAGGCAAGATGATTTTTATACCTTAAATGAAAAGGAGACATTTTGATGGGTAAAATTTTGAGATTCAAGGAAGAACCAACATTAGTGGATTTACAAGGTTTGAGTGTTAACGGAGCTACTTTTGAACGCGGAAAAGGATTTTTCCAAAAGGCTGAAACGATAATCATGTATATACCAAACACATTTCGATTCACGACTAATTTAGAGGTTTACAAAGGCGACAAACATTACGATTTGATATTAACGCAATTTTTATCGCGTGGCCCTGAATATTGGGAAATGGAGGATTCATTCCGTCGAATCGGATTTAGAAATCCGGAGATTGAAACACAGTTTCGAGCGTTATGTGAAACGTTAATAAACAAAGATTTGGCTTATTGGGCAGAAGAATAAATGTTATGAATAAGTCCATTATTAAAAATTTGAATATTGCGACATAAAGAGAGGTCAGGGCAAATGGCTAAATTTAGATTAGTACACACATCATTTTGGAATGATCCGCGCGTTGTAGAAGAAATGACAGCGGAGGACAAATACTTCTTTCTATATTTGCTAACGAATGAAAGTACAACGCAAATCGGTATTTATCAAATTACAAAAAAACAAATAGCTTTTGATTTAGGTTACTCACCGGAGAGTGCAAATGCATTGTTACAACGCTTCATAGAACACCACAAACTTATTAGATACAATGCTGAAACACGTGAAATGGCTATTAAGAATTGGGGCAAATACAACCTAGTTAGAGGTGGTAAACCGATACTTGATTGTGTGAAATCAGAGTTAAAAAATGTGAAAGATGCAAAGTTGATTGAATGGGTTGGTGAAAGTATACCAAACGATTCGATACGTAACGTCTACGAGTCGTACTACGATACGTGTCACGATACGTCAACGATACGTGATGAAAACGAAGAATCCAGTAATACCAACGGTTCTTACGTAACGTCACACGATACGTCAACGATAAGTGGGCAAGAACAACAACAACAACAAGATAAACAACAAGAAAAAGAAGAAGAAAAAGAACAACAAGAACAACAAGAGAAAAAAGTTGGTCAGTCGGTTAGTAGTTCTTCTGATTTTGCTAGATTAGTTGAATTTACAAATCAAAACATTACACCAGTTCTTCCAACGATAGCAGAACACCTTGGTTACATCTTGGATGACTACAAAGATGTAGATTTAATCCTAGCAGCTTTACAAAACGCTGTATTAAACAATGCTCGTAACAAAATTAAATATGCAGAAGGTACTTTAATCAACTGGCGTAAGGAAATGATCACAACTTACCAGCAGTTACAGGCTAAAGAAGAAAGAGAGAAAAACAACAAGCGACAACAATCTCACCAATCCTATCAAAAATCTAAAGGTCGTACAGAGGTAGTTCCAGAGTGGTTCGCTGATCGTAATAACAAAGAAGAGCAGCCAACACCAGCTACTGAGCCTGATAACAACACAATTGATTTTGAGGCTGAGAGACAAAAGGCCTTAGAAAATATTGAAAGAATGAGAAAAAGGAGTGAAGCTAATGGCTGAGAATGTGGATGTTACTCGAGATAACATGATAGAGGAGGTAGCAGACCGTATAAACCAAATTATACAAGAGTATGAGTTTCCACTCCCCGTCCTTCAAGATGTCCAAAAGCGATTAAGTGATAGTCATTGCCCACAATATGCTTTGCAACAACTTAGATACTTAGAGAACAACGTACAAGCAGGAATTGCTAAAAGAAAAGAGGCTTTAAATTGAGGCTAGAACACAAAGAGAATTAGAACGATTGATTGCTGATGATACGGAGAGAGGTTGGAACGTTGCGAGTAGAATGAACTACATTTCTCACGATCCACGACCATATCAAATGCTATTGAAATTCAATACAGAAAACGAACGAGTGAGTTTATAACAAATACACACGGAAGGTAGAACGACATTAAGGGTGTGAAAGAATGAAAAGGATTTTAAACTACGTGGGTAGTAAGTGGAACTTGGCTGATTGGATTGTTAGTCAAATGCCCGAACACAATGTATATCTCGAAACACACTTTGGTAGTGGTGCAGTGTTTTTCAATAAACAACCATCCAAAATTGAGACAGTAAATGATATTGATGGCAACATCGTGAATTTATTTAAGGTAATTCGAGAGAAACCTGAACAGCTGGCCAAACATATACAACTAACACCATATTCAAGACAAGAGTACAACGAGTCCTTTGAGGCATTACAAGGCCAATTAAGTGATTTGGAGAGAGCTAGAGTTTTTCTTGTACGTTGTTGGATGGCTCGTGGAGGTAAAACAAGTGATCGTACAGGTTGGCGACATAATATAGACTCAACAACATTCAGCGCTTTACCTGATTGGCGCAAGCTACCAGCTGTCGTTTTAGAAGCTACGGAGCGATTACAGAATGTTCAAATTGAAAATCAAGATGCTACAACATTGATAGGCCGTTACAACAAAGAAGATTGTTTGATTTATAGTGATCCACCGTATCTTTTAAGCACTCGTACAAAAAGGCATTATGCACATGAAATGACAGACGGACAGCATGAAACATTATTAAATGCATTAGTGAATCACAAGGGTTATGCCATGATTAGTGGCTATAACAACGATATGTATAACGACATTTTGCAAGGATGGACAAGGATTTCGAAGATGGCCACTACTGAGGCAGCACAGGAAAAATGCGAAAGCCTTTGGTTAAACCCACAAATTATCGATATAGGATATATACAAGGTTCACTTTTTGAAATTGTTTAGGAGGGCAAACATGAACGTACTCACATTTGAAATACCAGGGGTCATACAACCGCAAGAGAGACCTCGATTTAGTAGACGCGGTAAGAATGTTGTTACACATGACGCGCCAAAGAGCAAGGACTTCAAAGACTTTGTAAAGCTCGTAGCATGGCAAAATAAGCCGTCAGAATTGATTACAGGACCGATTAAGCTACAAACTGATATTTATCTCATGCCACCAAAGAAGTACCATACAGGACCCAAAAGAGCACTGATAGCTAGCGGTGAATTACGACCCACTACGAAACCTGATGCGGATAACTTGATTAAGGGCATAAAGGATGGGTGTAACAAAATCATTTGGCATGATGACTCTCAAATTGTTGATATGACCGTGAGAAAGTTTTATTCAGATCAACCTAGAGCTGAGGTGACGATTGAATGGGGTGCTTAACGGTACGCAAGGAAGTTAAACAGCGCAGAGCAAGGTTAATCAATCAGCAGGACCACATAGCCTTTCGCCAGTGCAAAGGATGTCCGAAACGAAAAGCTTATGATCCAAGCAAGAAATGTAGAAGATGTAAGACTTATAGGCAACTACGGAGCATTGGGAAGGAGCTTGAGCAGATTAGTCGTTTGCGTAGGTGGAGTAAGTGATGATTGGAAAGATATCGTTCAGTAAAGGAAGAGTTCATAAATATGAAAAGAAAAAAGGAGTAATACCTGCACAAAAGGTTAATCACTCCTAACTATGAAATCTATTGAAGTTTTGAAATGAAGAGAGTTTTTATATCTCTAGACAATTGGACTTAACATTTTAAGGATAATAGAAGCATTTACGTTTGTTTGTGTGCCTCCTGCTAAAGTTTGAAGGATTACTGCTGCGGCAGAAGAATGATTCCTAAGTGTAAGAAACCCGCCAGACGGTATTGCAATTATTGCCTGACCGTTGTTTTGTTGAGTACCAGCTCCTGAACCATAGACTGTTTCTGGAATCGGTACACCATTTAAAAATAATGTGAATTGGTTAGGTTCAACACCTGATACGCTGAAAGTAACCTCGTAGATTCCTGGTCTAGTAACAAAAATTTGAGAGGTTCCTGGAGCATGCGTAATTCCTGGAGTAACTATCCCTGTTGAATCAAAAATAACATCAGCCTCTACAGCGACAGTTTCAGGGCTTAGATTATATATATATCCGTATTCGCATAGACCACTACATGCTGTTGGTGTTACAGGAGGAATAGGACCAGTAATTCCACAGAGATCGACAGCTGTGAACGGCCCTATTTGACTTCCGCATAGGCAGGAACGTTTATTACAGTTACTACAGTTATCCATTTTTTTCACCTCCATTTCTAGTATTTTATTCGTGTGAAATATGGGATAAAGGGCAATAGGCTAACAATCGACTAAATTTAATCGTTCATTTATTGATGTTTTATTTAAAAGGAATTTGATTACAAGGTTTAAACCAAATTTTATAAATTTTAAGTTACTGCACATATTGAGGAAAATGAAAAACCCCAGTTTATACTGGGGAGACGGTTTGTCAGATTTAATAGATATTATTTTTCGGGATAATCCACATGCATTGGCGGTGGAACTAACCAACCTTTTGTCTTATTAAGACGTAACAGTTTAGCTCCAATTTGAGCTTTTGCAGCATGGAATTGGCCATACATTAAGGCAATATCTTCTCGAGTAGAAATTCCCATTGCTTGACTGCATGCAACTAATCCAGCAGCTAGGTCTGCACTTAGTGCAGCGCTAATTTCTGGATCATTAAACTTAGCACCTGCAGGGATATCTTCCATTCTTGCTACCGGCCTTTCAGGTGAAGCAGGAGGTAAACCAATACCATTTGTTTTAAGGATTTTTTCTAATTGTTTTACTTCTTCCCTGCAAAGTTCAACTATATCTTCAATAATTTTTTTTAGATCTTCATCACCAGCGTGATTATAAAATGTTTGATAGCCAGAAATCATACCATAATCTGCAATTAAATTTGACCATACACTAAAAACTTCGCCGTAATGCAATGGCTCGTCTTTTGGATTTCCACCAAGAATACCCATACTTTCACTTCCTTTTCTTATTTTATCTAAAGCAAGGATAGTATGGGTGAAAAAAGAAATATTATCCGTTGAAATTAAAAAGGGTCACCGAAATGACCCTAGTCGAGGGAGACTGTGACGGTCAACCAACGCCACAGCAAGTGCGTGCGATACACTCGATATTAGAGTGCGCAGATTGATATTATCTATACATTAAAAAATTTGCAGCTTCGTCGGTTAAATTATGTATTGGCGGGATAGCGTAGTGCAATAACAGCTTGGGGCAATGCTATGCAATAGGTTGCTATCCCAAAACTAATGTATGTAATGGGATTTTAAAATATTTATAACACTATAAATATGTGAGAAAAGGACGGAAAAAAGAGCCATCTCCTTAAAAAGAAATGACTAAATAGTAATTATGGTGTGATCGCTAAGCAAATTTGCTTAACACTACTATAACTATGTTGTAATTGCGGGTTTTGTATAGTTGATGGCCTTGAAAATCGAATTAAAAAATAAAAAAAGCCGCAGCGTCGTCACACGCTACAGCAAACTAACGAACAATATGATGATTAAACGAAAATAGAGCGATTAAAATATCGCTCTAAAAAACTCATAAAATCCCATATTCATCGGGATAGCCCAAATAAAGAACCCGAGCAGGGCAATTGGGCCAAGTAATAAATTATAAATCTTGGTTGGCAAAATATTGCCTAATAGGACTTTATAAATCGCTGCACATACTACCATAACAACAGGGAGTAATAGCATTGGTGGAATGAAATATAAAAGACTTCCACCTAGCGATATTCCTGAAAATATGTCCATTGAATTACCTCGTTATGTTTTTATGTGAATTGTAACATAAAAAGCCGCAGCGTCGTCATACGCTACAGCTCAGAAAGATTTGGTGCAATAAATATAATATAGGGTCACTTCCATAAAAAAGTAACCCTATTATAACTTAACCTGGTATCCGAATAGCCTGAATTTCTTGACAATCGATAATAAGTGTTGAGCCTGGTTCTGTTGTTGGATCGTTGAAGAATGCACAGCAATTGTTTGGGTCAAAGGAAATAAAAATAACGTCTTCTATATCTTGACCACCACGTAAGAAAAGATCAACTACAGTTGAAGTTTGTAAGGTTCTTAATTGATTACAAACACAACCTTCACAGTGATTCATGGAGTGTTTTTCTTTTTTCTTTTTATCACAAGAATCACAATCAGAGTTCATAATTTTAATATTTATAATATCGCTCATTATCAATACCTCCTTTTCAATTTTATTAAGGTAAAGTTAACCTTACTTTATTAATATATGATTAAAAAAGTAGTTCGCTTGGCGATTTGTCTATTAAACAATGATTGGGTTATACAAAAAAGAAAATGGATAATAGACCCTTATTAGTTTTATGAGGATTTTGTGCAGTAAATATAATAACAGGTCACTTCTATAAAGAAAGTGACCTGTTATAACTTATCCAGGTATCCGGATAGCCTGAATATCTTGACAATCGACGATTATTGTTGAACCTGGTTCGGTTGTTGGATCGTTGAAGAATGCACAGCAATTGTTTGGGTCAAAGGAAATAAAAATAACGTCTTCTATATTCCGACCAAATATGAAAAGATCAACTACAGTTGAAGTTTGTAAGGTTCTTAATTGATTACAAACACAACCTTTACAGTGATTCATGGATTTCCTTTCCTTCTTACCACAAGAATCACAATTAGATTTAGTTCTAATATCGCTCATTAGCAATACCTCCTTTTCAATTTTATTAAGGTAAAGTTAACCTTACTTTATTAATTTATGATTAGAAAAAGAAAATTGATTGGCGATTTGTCTATTAACTAATGATTTAATCTTATAAAAATCGAACATGGTTAATAGACCATTTTAAGATTTCATTAATGTACGTTAGAAAGAAAATGTGCAGTAAGTGAGGTGTGAACTAAATATGTATATGAGGAAAGAAACTATAAAAAAGGCCACTCGGTGGAAAGTGACCCTAAACCCAAAAATTAGAAGGGAGGTGCCTAGCTATTATTATTTATTGACCATCATAGCTATCAACAGATGTTTTTGTTAATACGATCTATTCATGAAACTAGCACCGACAATAATTAGAAGAATGAACAGTACAACGATAAAAGCGAATGGGTTTCGTTCGCGACGCTCTTCGCGAAATTCTCCGCAGTCTTCCATAAAATATCCCTCCTTTCTATAATCTATAATATGTAGAGTTATAAAAATGAGAGGTGGCATTAATCTAATTAATATTTTCTTTTAAAAAAATATTAATGTTACGTATTTTGAGAAAGATTTTGAGAAGGGAGGAGATTGAAATATGAAAGCTATAGAAGATTTAGAAAAAAGACTTAGAGGTGAAATGGCTTCCAGAATGGATGATAGGGATATTGTAGACATCCTTGAAGTTCTTCAGGGTGCTAGACAGGAAATCGAACGTTTAAATCAAGTAATTACCAAACTTAGGGTAGAGCCATGTCCAATTTGTGATGAACAATAATTACTGCACACTTTGAGGAAAGAAACTATTAAAGGGTCACCAGGCTGGGATGGCGACCCTTAAATCGGAAAAGTTAATATCCAGTCATGAATGTAGCGCCGACAATAATTAGAAGAATAAATAGAACAACAATTAAGGCAAATGTAGAACCATTACCGCCGCCGTAATAGCCGCAGTTATTAATGCCACCAACATTTCCACCATAGTATCCCATAAAGCACACCTCCTTTTTACAATATATAATATGTTAGCTGTAGAGAAGGAGTATGGTTGATAAACCATTTAGCTATAGGCATTAAAAAATATATTTTTGTTAGATAAGATCATAAAAAAAGGGCCACTTGGGATGGAGTGACCCTTAGTAAAATAGATTAGGAGGTGTAAGGCTAAATTAGCTTTATCTTACTATTATTATGATGTGATAGCTATGTTTGTATAGTGAATTGCCTGTGAAATAGATTTAAAAATAAAAAAGCCGCAGCGTTTGCAGACGCTACAGCTCGAATTGGTTTATGCCCTTTTAGGCTAGTCAGATAAGTCATTATACCACACCGTAGGAGGGCAAACCTATGAAACAAGGACAAAAAACAGAAGTGAAAAAGTATATGTTAGATCAATGGTTGAAAGATTATCACTGGATGGTTGAACAAATAAGATTGGGTAAAACACAAAATGAACTTATTAAAGACATTGGATACGAAGGTGCTAAAGTTGCTGCGTATGGAATTGAAGCAACCTTACCAAAAGCTAGTGGAGGAACTAGTGATCCAGTGAGTTACGAGGCAACAAGACGTTCAAAATTTTATGTGAAAAGAGTACTGCGTTATGAATGGAAAGTTAGAGAAATCCAAAGACGTGCAAGCAATGTTGCTGGGGAACGCGAGATTTTTGTACTTAATTGCATTATGGATGGGTTTTCAATGCGTAAAATTGGCCAAACGATGAGATTATCTGAAACAACGATTCGACGACTAAAAGAAAACGTTTTAGAGATGATGTTAGAAGAGGAAATGACGCATATGACGCAAAAAACGCATATGACGAATTGTTGAAACCACTTATATTTATAAATTAAACTTGGAGGTAGGTCGGTGCGGAATTGTTTTCCTCCCTTGGTATTTATAAAATCCTAAATATTAGGGAAAGACAGACCGACGACCGACCTGCGCCTCATAAGCGTGTTCGAGGCAAGACATACACGGCCGGCCTATATTTTTAAAAGATTAGGTATCTTAATTAATATAAAAGGCTAAAAAAGCTAAATGGGTGGTTTATATGTGAACTTCGTCCACTTTCCTTTTAGTCAAACTTACTGAGCAACAAGTGCACGGAAATGCACTATAAATAAAAACACAATTTGCTTTACAAATATAACGTGGGGCAGCTCTACCACGAGTCGCAAGTGAGCTAACTCGACAAAACTAAATATTTTACCGCATTAGACGAGCCTTATCCCTAGCACGGTAAGACTTTTTATTATGCATTAAAGGAGATTGATACAATTGGCAAACGTAGTAACTCAAGAACAAATCGATAGTATCATCGAACAATCATCATTCGAGGTATTTCATCGAGTACATGAAAAACAATGTTTAGTAGTAGCTAAATTACCGAATGGTTTTACAGTGGTGGGAGAATCAGCTTGCGTTGATTCAGCTAATTACGATGAGCAGATTGGATATGATTTAGCAGTGAAGCACATTAAAAACCGCCTTTGGGAGCTCGAAGGATATTCATTGCAGAATAAGTTACACTCCAATCAATCTTTGAGTGAAGTAACTATAGATGTTCAAACTGTAGGGCTAGAAGTTTTCAGTTTATTAGGTAATTTCATTGAACAGGTTGAAAAGTGCAATTTCAAAGATGACCATGGACATGTCTTGAAAATGAATCAAGCATATATAAATCTGGTAAGTTCATTACAGCCGTAGTCATACGGCTTTTCTTTTGCTTTGAAAACTGCATCAAACAGCCAAAACGCTATAAGTTGAGAGGGCAGGGTTTGGTGTGGTTTTGAGAGTAAGATATAAGTTATGAAAACCAAAAGCCTTTCCAGAATATATCCAGAAAGGCTAACTTTTAATAATGTTCGGTAATTGATTTTACGTTAAAAAGTGGAATAAAGATATCACTATTATTGTGGTAAACATGTAGGTGGATCATATTAGTTTGAGAATCAAAATTCTCTAATTTACCAACACGTTGCTCGTCGTCCATGTATGTAACGCTTATATCTTTACCAACTAAATCATGCAAAGTCATATTTTCAGCTCCTTTCTTTTTTAAAATTATACAGATTTATGATAGTAAATTAAACCATTTCTGGAGGTGGTGTTTATGAGAAATGGATAGACTGAGGAATCCGAAATAGCAACCAACAAGTTTACTCTACAAATTTATTATAAATTCAAATAAAAAAAGCCACTATAAAGTGGCTAATAATTAAACATTAAATATATTATTTTTATCTAATTAGGAATCGCATATCCATACAGAACCAACCCAGCGACATTCAGCGGCAGAGGCAGTAGAAACAGATGTTACGCCTAAAAGTGATACAACAAAAAGAAGAATGCCTAATTTCTTCTTCATACTATTCACCTCCTTACTAAATAATATATTAAGTTAATTGGAAAATTATAACCAAATAAAATACAAATATTCTATTTTAATTATTTTAAGTGAAGTTTATTACATTCTTATGAAAGTATATTTAAAAGCCATTAGCATAATGGGGTGATTACAAAACAAACAAATGATGTTGGAGGTGGTGTTTATGAGATATGGCTAATTGGGATGAGATTAAACAAGAGTGGGAAACCACAAAGATTACACTTGCTGATCTAGCTGAAAAGTATGAGATAAAGCTCGGTACACTGAAGAGCCGGAAGAGCCGTGAGAAATGGTCGAGGGATGCAACTGAAAAGGATGCAACCAAAACGGCAAAGGTTGCAACCATAAAAGAGGGTGCACCCAAGGAAGATGTAGTCTATTTTTCTGATGATGACGAAAGTGGTTTGAATGATAAGCAACGGCTATTTATTGCTTATTACGTGAAGTGTTGGAATGCTACTAAGGCATATCAGAAAGCTTATGGGTGTGCTTATACAACAGCAAGAACAGAAGGTTCAAGGTTACTTGCAAATCCTAACATTCGCGAGGAAATCATAAACGTTCGTGATGGATTGACTGAGGATGCACTACTCGACAAACGGACACTCATTCAGAAGTGGATAGACATAGCTTTTGCCGACATAACGGACTATTTAAAGTTTGGTAGGCAAGAAGAAGTCATATATGGTGAAGATGGTCAACCAGAGCTTGATATGAATGGCAACGTTAAGACATACGCATTCAACTATGTGCATCTGAATGAATCAGCTGAACTTGACGGAACGCTTATTACTGAGGTTAAGCAAGGTAAGGATGGCATTAGCGTCAAGCTTGCTGACAAGATGAAAGCACTTGAGTTCTTATCCAAACATATGGACCTGTTGAACGAACGTGAGTTGAAGCAATTCCAAGTTGAGAAGCTTAAAGCAGAAACAGACTTTGCAGAAATGCGAGCTGCTAAATTACGTGGCGATAAGAAAGATACTTCGATGTTGGATGCATTGGTGGAAGGGCGTAAGCAGTTTGAACAAATGATGAAAGAACGTGAACAACATGGCGAAGATTGATATTAGATTCAGTCCTAAACAGCTTGAAGCCATTTATCGTGATTATAACTACACATTCGATGTTCTAGAAGGTACACCACGGTCTGGTAAAACAACAGCTGGGCATTTCCGTTATGCTGATTACTTAACATGGACGAGGGACACAAACCATCTAATTGTTGCTTTTAACCAGGAACAAGCGTATCGCTTATTCATCGATGGTGACGGCACAGGCCTTAAACACATCTTCGGCGACCTAGCTGAAATAAAACACGATGAACATGGCTCACACCTTGAAATTCATACTCCAAACGGTGTTAAAAAGGTTTATTACAAAGGTGGAGGCAAATCCAACAGTGTTGGTGCAATCACTGGTATGTCGCTTGGTAGCGTGGTATTTTGCGAGATTAACTTATTGAACATGAAAATGATTCAAGAATGTTTCCGTCGTACCTTTGCTGCACAAGATCGATATCACTTAGCAGATTTAAACCCACCAGCGCCACACCATCCAGTTATTAGCGAGGTATTCGATGTTCAAAACACTCGCTGGATGCATTGGACAATACAAGATAACCCGATTATCACCGAGGAACGCAAGCAAGAAATTTACGAAATCCTATCCAAGAACCCTTACTTATTTGAACGTGACTGGGAAGGTAAACGTGTAATGCCTCAAGGTGTTATTTACAGTATGTTCAATATGAAAGCTAATGTACTACCAAAGATACGAGGACAGATTTACGAAATGTTCTTTGTGGCTGATGGTGGACAATCGGATGCTACTTCATGTAGCTGCAACATGGTAGTTAAATATGAGGATAAATTCAGGCTATTACGTGTAGCTAACTACTATCATAGTGGTGCTGAGACAGGGCAAGTCAAAGCAATGTCAACTTATGCTAAAGAGTTAGTTAAATTCAAAGAATGGTGTGTTAAAACGTTTGAAATGCGTTATACAGAGTTCTTTGTTGACCCGGCGTGTAAATCACTTCGAGAGGAATTGCACTTGTTGGGTGTACAGACAAAGGCAGCAGACAACAATAACAAAGATATTACAGGAAGCTCAAAAGGAATTGAGGTAGGTATTGAACGCCTACAAAACTCAATGACTGACGAGCATTTTTTAATTGTTGAGACAGATAGCGAATACGATCACTACGATTTCTTAAAAGAAATTGGAATGTATGTTCGTCTAGATAATGGTGAGCCAATTGATGATTTTAACCACGCACTAGACGAGTGTCGCTATGCTAATAACTACTTCTTCAAACGATATGTGAGGTAAGAATAAAATTTCATACTTTCATAGTTAAAAAGTTTAAAAGAGTAAATGGATGGATATAATGTACTGTAGTCTAAAACCAAGGAGTGATAGTTATGGAATATACAATTAAAGTAGATTGTATTTGTGGTAATAGTTACAGTGCTGATGTCAAAACAAATCGTGGAGGGAAAATATTCGATTATACAAAGTCAACTAATAGCAATTGGGTTATACCACATCTTGTTGATCATAGAGTAATAGAAACACAAGATGGTAATACAGTTGAAAGAATAAATTCTTATACTCTTTGTCCTAAGTGTGAGACGGAAAATATAGATATTAAATAACCTTGTAAAGCCGATGATTTTCAATCGGCTTTTTATTATGGTCGAAGCGTGGTGATGACATGTTCAATAAAACAATTAACTGGATGAAAGGGGTGATGGTTAAATTGGGGTTAGTGCAAAAAATAAAGGATGTCTCGGATATTAAAAAGATACCGATAACAGACCAGACCTACAAAGAAATTGAGAAATGGCAACAGATATACAAGGGTTATTTCAGTGAATGGCACGACGTATTTTATCACACGGTCGCCAGTGGTCAACAAAAGCGCCGTAGGGCTTCATTAAATATGGCTAAAGTGCTCAGTGAGGAAATGGCCAAGATAATCTTTAATGAGAAATGCGAGATTAACATTTCTGACGACGCTACATCTGACTTCGTTCATGAGGCGCTTGATGATAATAATTTCTACAAGCAATTCCAACGTTACTTAGAATATAGTTTTGCCATGGGTGGCATGGTCGTAAAACCGTATGTTGATGATGACAAGATTATATTGTCATACGTAAAAGCAGACTCTTTTATTCCAATCTCTTGGAATAGTCAGGGTATTTACGAAGGTGTATTCACTAACGTTACAGTTGAAGGAAAGAAAACTTACACACATCTTGAATGGCATCTTTGGGAAGATGATAAATATGTCATTAGAAACGAGCTTTATGTAAGTGAAAATGTAAATGAACTCGGCAAAAAGATACCGTTATCGACTTTATATGATGACTTAGACGATGAAGTACCGATTGAAAATGCACGAAGAAGCCTATTTGTCTACATTCACCCGAACATTGCAAACAACATTGATTTAACCAGTCCTCTAGGTGTGCCAATCTATGCAAACGCACTAGATACATTAAAGAGCCTTGATATTGCATTTGATAGCTTCCAACGTGAATTTGTACTTGGTAAGCGCCGAATTATCGTTCCTGAAAGTATGGTAAACACAGTTTTGGACAGGAAAAATAACACGATGCGACGTTTCTTTGATGAAAACGATGAAGTTTACGAAGCTATGGGTGGTGACATGGATGATAACAAAATTCATGACAGCACTGTAGGTTTACGAGTAACAGAGCATGTCGATGGCATTAATGCTTTGTTAAATCTATTATCAATGCAAACAGGATTTTCTAGTGGAACATTCACGTTTAATGGTCAATCAGTGAAAACGGCCACAGAAGTTATTAGTCAGGATAGTAAGACATTCAGAACAAAGCAAACGCATGAAGTCGTGGTCGGTGAGGCACTAAAACAACTGGTCGAAATCATCATTGATTTAGGTGAGATGTACGAATTATTTGATCGTCCAGCATGTGGCTATGATGTAACAATTGGCTTTGATGACAGTATCGCAGAAGATGCTGCAAGTGAAATGAATAAGCAAATCCAATTGGTTGGTGCTGAATTAACATCAAAAGTAAGAGCGATTATGAAGGTGCATAAAGTACCTGAAAAAGAAGCTATTAAGATATTACAAGAAATTAGAGAGGAGAATAATAGATCTTCTCCGGAACATGATGAAATTGTGAAAGAAGTTAGTCTCTTTGGACAAAAGGAGTGATTAGATGCCAAGACCTATCATCACTCCATATCAATTTAACCTGTACACATCACAGATTACAGACATCTATGTGGCTTTAGAGGACGAATTATTCAAACAGATAGCAAATCGCCTTAAGTCTAATCCTGAGCATGATAAAGACTATGTATTACAGTGGCAAGTAGAAAAGATGCAACAATTGCGTATGTTCAATCTTGAGACTATTCGAGAGTTGTCTATAGCTACAGGTATTGCAACTAGTACAATCAGACAAATTATTGAGGATGTTGGAAACAAGACAATTCAAAGCGTAGATGATGAGGTAAGTGGAAAGTATAAGCCTTTACCACCACCTACAGAGTTGGATTTAGTTCTAGAAAGCTATGTTAAACAAGCGTTCTTGGAGCTAGACAATTATGTTAATCAAACACTTATCACAACAACATTCGGTCAAGGTACTGTGGCTATTATGTATCGTAAAATCGTTGAACAGACCACAGCACAGGTTTTAGCTGGCAATAAGACAATAAATCAAGCTGTTGCTGATACAGTCATTAAATGGGCTGATAAAGGCATTAAAACAGGTTTCGTTGATAAGGCGGGTCGTACTTGGCACTTAGAACAGTACGCTGACACAGTAATCCGTAATGCCGTTAACAACACGTACAACGAATTGCGACTATCTCGAATGGATGAATACGACATTGATCTAGTGCTCGTTAACAGCTATGCAGACCCAAGACCAGCATGTGCAGAAATACAAGGTAATGTTTGTTCGATGAGCAATCCTTCGAGTGATCCTAAATATCCATCAATCTATGAATTTGGATATAGTGAGCCGTGGGGAATCAGAGGTATAAATTGTCGTCACATCTTATATCCGTTTATTGATGGCTTAAATACTAATAATCAAATTCAATACTATGAAGATGAAATACGAGAACAATATAAGTTATCACAACAGCAACGGTATTATGAGCGTCAAGTCCGAAAGGCAAAACGTTCTCTTAATCTTGCTAATGAGCTTGGTGACGAAAAAGTGATACAAAAGTACAAACAGTTGGTCCGTAATCGACAAACTAAAGTACGTGATTTTGTAAATGAGTATGATCTTGCTCGCAGATACGATAAAGAGCGAGTGATTAAGTCGTAGAGATACGACTTTTTATTTTTGTCTTTATCCGTAGACGCTATAAAGAATGGAAGGAAAACTATCCATATTGGAGGGCTTTATTATGACGAAAGAAATGTCAAAAACGGTATACCAGCTACCGACACCAAATGCTGGATGGAGACCTTTGGATATTCAGATGTTTGGCGGAGAAGTTGAAGAACCACCTGTTGACCCAACACCTCCAGCGGATCCACCACCTGTAGATAATGGCGGAGGTAAGGGTTCAACATCACCTGAAAAGACATTTACACAAGATGATGTCAACAACCTAGTTAAACGTGAATCAAGTAAACAACAGGAAAAAATGTTGAAAGAGCTAGGCATTAGCGATTTTAAAGATGCTAAAGAAGGTCTAGCTAAATTCAAAGAGTGGCAAGATTCACAGAAAACAGAGCAAGAAAAGCAAGCTGAGCGTTTAAAGGAGCTAGAAACAAATCATGGTACTTTAATAGATGAAAACTCAGTACTCAAAGCACAAATCAGTGCAATGAAAGCTGGCGTTAATGCTGATTATGTCACTGATGTTGTGACGCTTGCTAAAACGATGGTGAGTGAGGATGTAGATATGGATACAGCTATTTCAAAAGTGGTTGAAAAGTATCCTCATTTCGCACAGGTTGAAGTTGAAAAAGAAGAAACACCTAAACCTAAATTTTCAATAGGGCAACATCAAAAACAATCTACTACCGAAGCAGAAGCTTGGGCAGCTGCATTTAAATAACAAATAAGATATTCCAGGAGGAAATGAATATGAAAAACGTAATTGCATCATTACCAAATTATAATGGCATGAAAATGCTGATGAATTTAAATATTCAAATGTTTGCTCAAGCAAACTATGCAACCCTTTACTCACAAGCATTGCAACAAAAATTTTCCGAAGGATTGTATTTCGCAGAGCTTTATAACACGCCAAATAACCAAAATTTAAAATGGACGAGTGCTAAAACAATCCAAATCCCACGTATTACAGTAGGTGGATTTGTTGACGTTGACCGTGACGTTGTTGGGTCATTCACTCGACGAGCAGATAACGATTGGGAGCCAAAAACTATCGAACATGACCGTGAATTTCGTACATTAGTTGACCCGATGGACATTGACGAAACAAACATTGCGTTATCAATTGCGAACATTACTAATGTGTTTAATAATGAACAAAAAATGCCGGAAATGGATAAGTACATGTCTTCTAAATTGTTAGCGGAATATCAATCATATGGTGGCACTCCTGACAATACAGCTTTAACTCAAGAAAATATTCTTTCAGTATTCGATGATTTTATGGCTGAGATGGATGACGCAGAAGTGCCGCAAATGGGTCGTATCTTATATGTAACAGCAACAGTAAACAAGTTGCTTAAGGCGGCACAAGGGTTACAACGCTCATTAGATGTCATTGCTAATAACGGTGCTGTAAAACGTAGTATTTATTCATTAGATGATGTGACAATTAAGGTTGTACCATCATCACGTATGAAAACTGCTTACAACTTTACTGATGGCGCAGTTGTTGACCCAACTGCAAAACAAATCAATATGATTTTAGTTCATCCGTTATCGGTTATCTCACCACAGAAATATGAGTTCGTATCACTTGATCAACCATCTGCTACAACTGGTGGCAAGTACTTGTACTATGAACGTAAATACTTTGATGTATTTGTGATTGAGGAAAAAGTTCCTGGTATCCGTATTAATACAACAGAGTAATACTATCAATCGTGATATAATTTAAAATATGAGCTAGGGTCGCTCCCGAAAAGAAGGTACCCACCTTCCTGCTCACTATAATACGGGGATAATCTGGGGAGGTTATCGATATGGCTATTAGAGTTAACTTAGAAGGAAAGCGTTTCGGTAGGTTAACTGTAATTGGTTATTCGCATTTAGTTGGCAGTAAAGTGTATTGGAAATGCCTATGCGAGTGTGGAAATGAGAAACTTGTTAGAGGTGACCATTTAAGAGGTTGTAAAATAGAGAGTTGTGGGTGTCTTCATAAAGATACTGTCTCAAAACAATTTACAACACATGGCAAATCGGATACAAGGTTGTTCTCTATATGGAGTGGTATTAAGAATAGATGCTTTAATAATAACGAACCTGCTTATAAAGATTATGGTGCTCGCGGTATTATAGTTTGCGATGAATGGCTAGAGTTCGAAGTGTTCCATGAATGGGCTGCTAACAATGGTTATTCAGATGATTTAACAATTGACAGAATCGACAATGATGGTAATTACGAGCCATCTAATTGCAAATGGTCTACTATGACAGAACAATCGAGAAACCGTCGGAGCAATGTAAAAGTTACTATCGATGGTGAAACAAAGACTTTTACTGAGTGGGCAGAAGTTTCAGGTCTAACGTTCCGAACTATGAGAAAGCGCTATGCAAAAGGTTTAAGAGGGAAAGATTTAATAAATCCAAAAAGAATGAGGGCTTAAAGCTCGCATTCTTTTTTTATTTTGATCGGGAGGGAACATACATGAGTAATGTAGTGAAAATTCGAAAAGGAAATCGAATTTTAAATGTAGAAGAAAGTCGCCTATCATCATTTTTAAACCAAGGCTATGATCAAATCGATGATAACGGCACAATCATTAAACGTGCTACTGGTGGTCGTAATGTAACAGTGGTTGAGTTAAACGAAGTGATTGCAGAAAAAGAGGCACTTGAAAAACAATTAGCGAACTCAGATTCTGCAGAACTTCTTAAGGAAAACAAAGCGCTTAAAACGAAGGTAACAAAGCTTGAAAAAGAACTAGATGAATTAAAACAGCATTCAATCGCAGATGGTAAGTAGGTGTTAATATGCCATACCTGACTTTTGAAGAATACCAAGACATTGGTTTTTCTGATGTAACGGTAGACGACTTTCCAAAACTAGAACGAAAAGCGAGTGATGTATTAGATAGCGTCACTCGTGATTTTTATCAGCATCATGATCTAGAAACAGATGTACCATTACGTCGTGATAAATTTAAGTCTGCTGTAGCTGCTCAAATTGAGTATTTTAATGACATGGGTGGTACAAGTGCTCATGAATTAAATAATCCATTATCCGTTTCTATAGGACGTACATCTATTTCGAGTGGTGCGAAAAACCAAGCAAAACTCAATACCATTGTTGCTGATGATGTCTATATGTATTTGCGTAACACAGGCTTACTGTATAGCGGAATCGGGGTGATTTGATGTACGTTAAGCCATTGCCTAAGAGTTGGCTTATACACACCATTGCCTACAAAGAAATCCTTGATGAAAAAGATGATTACGGCAATCCAAAGTATGAGGAACCTATCGATATTGAGTTTGTTCGTTATGATCCTACTACAGTATTCAGTCGTGATAACACTCAAACAAAAATCGTAGCTGAAGGTGTAATCTTTGTAGATTCGGTTAATAGCTCACCAATCCCTGATTTTAAAGAGGAATCTATTATTGTTTTTGAAGGTAGAGAGTTAACTTTAAAGAAAATCGTACCATGCTATCATCCTAACAAGAACAAAATTCACCACTACGAACTGGAAGTGATATAGTGGCTCGAATACGTGTTAAAACAGAGCTTGATGGTGTACCAGTAAAATTAAAAGAGATGACAAAACGTGGGCAACGAGCATTTGTTAATCAAGTGTGGGCTGACTCCAACATTTACGCACCAAAGCTTTCAAGTGATCTTCGTAATCAATCGACAATCGCTATCGATGGCAAGTCAATTATTTGGCATGGTCCATATGCACGTAAACAGTATTTCAATTACGGCGCTAAATTCTCGACTCCTGGTACTGGTCCTAAATGGGATGTGAAAGCACAAGCTATACACGGTGCTAGCTGGGTGAAAATCACAAAGGCGGCGATGAAATAATGAGTATTGAGATTTTAGAAAAGCCATTTGAACTAGATTTTTTAGTCCAATTAAATCGATATATAAATAAACAAAATTTTTTCGCTAAAAGCGTTATAGGTGTCCTTGGGAAAGATGAAAGTGTTTCTATCATGGCAATGCCAGGTGGTGCTGAAAAAGTATTTTTCGATGGTACTAGGGATAAAGATTATCAAGTTCAAATCAATGCAAAGAGTAAGAAACAAGATGATTGTATCAACACTTTGAGCACTCTATTTCAAAAGCTTGAAAACTTAACTGATTTACCATCTGATAACGGTAGCTACGACTATCAAGAAATAAAAATAACTTCATTGCCCTCACTCATCATGATTGATGAGCAGGGCTTTTTTATTTACGAATTATCAATTAGCGCAACAATAACAATTCATAAAGGAGTGGTATAACTATGTCACGTCAAAAGAATGCCTTAACAAAATACTTCGTTGGTCCTTGGACTGACGATGCAAGTGAAGCAAAACTACGATTAGCAAAATGGATTTCGTCGGTATCTGATGACTCAGATGAATCAACTGAGGACACAGCTTTTTATGATGGCGACGGAACACCTGAAAGTGACGTTGTTTCCGTTAAAAAGTCATACTCGTTCGAAGGAATGTATGACGAAACAGACGAAGCAATGAAATTCGTCGCATCCTTAGAGCTCGAAGTGGGGGAAGGTCGTAAAATTGCCTTTAAACAAGAACGTACTAATGGTGATGTTTTAGAAGGTCGTGCAACTGTAACAGATATTAAAGTTACTGGTGGAGAGGCGTCAGAATACGCTACATTCAGCTGTAAAATCTCTTGGGATGCTAAACCTAAAGTGACACCTGCACCCTAGTGAGCCCCCGGTGAATGGGGGAGAACCTGACATAGAGGAATCAGAAGAAAAAGAAAATCCAATAGAAACAGAGGGCGAGTAATCGTCCTCTTTTAATTTTAAAGGAGTGGTATAAATGGCAATTAAGATTCAAACACGTGAAGTCGGTATTCCTGTAGAACTTGGAGAACTTAAATTTACTTTCGACACATCTGACGAATCAATTAAAAATTTTTATGAAATCGGGCAGAAAACTTTATCAGAAATGAAGAATGTGGAAGATGACGATATGGACGCTGCTAAAGAAATTCTTGAAAAAGGCTACGACCTAATGTTGGGTAAAGGTGCATTTAAAAAAGTATACAAACAAACGCCGTCATTAATTGAAGTAACACGGTATTTCGTGCAACTTGCCGAAGGTATTAAAGAGGAATTATCAAGTTTAGGTAAAGGGCTATCTCAACAAGACAAAGCGCAGGAATATCTCCGTCGTAAAAACAAACCTAAAAACAAAAATAAAAAGTAGGTCGTTATTATGTTTAAATTGACCGACACATTAGTAAATGAGGTTGAAATAAACGGTCGCATGTACAGTTTAGATATGTCATTTGACAACATCTTAAGCCTTATCGATATGTTAAACGATAAAGAGCTCGGTGATGCGATGCAGATAATTACGGGCCTTGAGATGCTAATAGTCGAACCTTTAGAATGCTCGATTGATGAAAAAGCCAAAATCTTTTTTGAACTTTACGAGAGTTTAATTGATGTAGCTAAAGAAGATGATGTTGAGTATGACATCGAAGGTAATCCAATGCCCGTACAATCAAAAGAAAATAGAGTGGACATATACGACATTGCACAGGATGCAGAGTATATCTATGCTTCTTTTATGCAAGATTACGGCATGGATCTATTCGAGCAACAAGGCATTTTACATTGGGATAAATTCAGAGCGCTTTTAGGTGGTTTGCGAGAAGATACTAAATTCAAAAAAGTGCTTGAGATTCGTCAAATGGAGTTACCTACGGGAAAAGGTAGTGAAAAGCAACGTAGACAGGTAGATGAATTGAAGAAAGCATATGCGTTGAAACCGTGTGGGCAGCAAGCAAATGACTAAATAATATTCTTATAACCTAATTGAAAGGTGGTGTGGATATGACTCAAAAATCAATCTCAGAACTATCAAACGAAAAGATACTCCGCCAACAGCTGGAACTGTTAGCAGAGCGTTCTGAAAAAGCTAGTAATAGTGATTTACCGATGTTGACTATCGCGATGATGGATATCAACAAAGTGTTGGAAAACAATCACCATAAAAGTTTTGATGTAGAAATTAATATTCCAGATGGGATGCGACCATCTGAAGTTGTTAATTCGATAAAAAAACAACTTTCTGAATACGTATCTAAATTGCCTTTAGATTTTTAAAGTTTAATTTCACCTTTTTCTACACCATCAATTAATGTTTCAAACATTTCTACACCTTCTAGATATTGTCTATAAACAGTGCCGGCATCTTTTAATTGTGTAGAGTCTAATCGATTAAGTCTTACTAAAGATAAATCATGAACAATTTGTTCTTTAGTAATTGCTTTAGATTTTAATTCAGTCATTTTTATCACCTCCAATCAACTAATAGTTTAGCAGATGTTGGAAGATTGAAGAATAGGAGAATTGTGATTTAGATGGGTGGATGGACCATCCAGTCATAACAGTTATGACGAGACACTTAAAAAGAAGTATCTTACATCATCCAGATTGGATGATATGAATCAATAGTTTCTTGTCGTAAAGCTGCCCTGTTTTTTAAAAAATAATAGCATTACAATAATATTGTAAAGAATCTAGTGATCATATAGTAGGACGTCATATTAATGTAGAGTGTTTTTCGGGTGCTGGTGGATTGCAAGTAGGTAAGATAATAACGTTCAGGACGAAATTTCGTCCCTTTCGAGTATGCCAAAAGTGGCAGAAAAGAGTTTCGCAACAAATTACGAAAGAAGAACGACTGCTAATGCAGGTTTGTTTGCATTTTTTGTTTTTAAAATTAGACCACAATTCAAATTTGATTTGTGCTATAAGTGGAAAATAAACCGTTTCGTCACAAGTGGCGAAAGGAGCATTAAATTTCATACACATGCCAAATTTGCATGTGTAAGAAAATAGGAGGTATGTAAAGGTACTCATTTTTTGTGGGTACCTTATTCAAAAAATATTGATAATCAAATTATTGTTTGTTATAGTTAAACCAACTATAAACAGCATAAGCAAATTCTAAGGGAAAAACCCAAGAATGTATTTGATTATCTTTAATTAATCATGCATTTTTGGGTTTTTTTGTTTCTAAAATTTAAAGTCATCAACATAATGTACTTCTCTCGGAAGGTGATTTTGTAAATTTAAAGTTAGTATATAATCTTCCAGTATTTTATTTTCAAATTTTTGTCGTTCAAAAAAAGTTATTTGAGAAAAAATATTTTGTTTAAATTCCTTATCAAAAATAAAATTCAAATAAAGCTCATAAGAAGAAAGGGTAGTCGCTAGCTCATTTTTAATATAATCAAGGTTATTAAGATTTACTCTAATGGTATATACAAACTCTTTGGTATCAAATTTAATTAATATTCGATAGTCAATTGTTCCGGTTTTGTCGTCAATATTTTTTTCTAAGAGCTCATAAGAGAAATGTATTTTCTTTATTACATCTTCTGGTTCTACATTTAGATAGTTGCAAATAGTCTCTAGAGTTTCGAATTGAATACCTTTAGATTCGTTATAGTATAGCCCTCTAACAGCAGTTTTTGAGAGAGAGGTATCATTAATAACATCAGCCATTTTTAAACCTCTCTCAGCAAGTAATACGGCTAAGTTGCATTTAATCATTTTGTTAACTCCTTATTTATTTTATGTATTTTATTAATTATAACTCAATATTCACAGATCAGTAATGTTTTAAACGCCTTTAGATTTATGAAAAATACAAAAAGTATTGACAATAAGACCTTTTATAAGTAACATACAAATTAACAAAAGTATTGTATAACATACCTTTGTGTATGCATGAATACTTTTTGGGAGGTGGGAGGTAGTGCGAAATAATTTCCGTGTTATTTTAGCAAAAAAAAAGTTGAAAATGTCTGATGTTGTCAATGGGACAGGTTTATCAAAATCTACGGTTAGAGCTTTGTTTTACGAGACGGCAAAAGGCGTTCAATTTCACACGCTAGAGGTTTTATGTATTTTTTTAAATTGTGAAGTTGGTGAACTATTTGAAATTGAAAAGGAGGCGGTTTAGATGTACGAATTACAAGTAGTTGAACAAAAAATGGTTCCATTCGGAAATATTGAATTGCTTGCTGTAAAAATGTCAGACGGAAAAATTTACGCAGCAGTTAAATGGGTTTGCCAAGGCATCGGACTAACTAGGGGGCAAATCAATAATGAATATACAAAAGTTCGTGAAGAATTAGTGCTTAAACAAGGTGCACGAAATTTAATGCTCCTTACAAACGGTGGTAAACAAGAGGTTTTATGTATCCAATTGGATTTCTTGCCTTTATGGTTAGCGAAGATTTCTATAACACCTAAGATGCAAGAAGAAGTTCCTTGGACAGTAAAAAATTTGGTCGAATTCCAATTAAAAGCTAAGGATATTTTAGCAGAAGCTTTTATAAATAAACCAAAATCACAGTTAGAAATTATGCATATGCAAATTGAGCAAATGATCAAACAAGAAAAAGAAATAATTGAATTAAAAGCAACTACTGCTCGTATTGAAGCTAAACAAGATAACATCAATGAAATTATAGCGTTAAATCCAAATGAATGGCGTAAGAAAACTACAACATTATTAAATAAAGTTGCAGTTGCTAGAGGTGGATTTGAAGAATATCGTAAAGTGCGTAATGAAAGCTATGAAAAGCTAGAAGATCGAGCGCATTGTAGACTAGAAAGACGTTTAACAAATAGACAAAGAGAAATGTCTTTGAATGGTGTCTCTAGATCAAAGATAGACAAGCTCTCAAAGTTAGATGTCATTGCAGAAGATGCTAAATTGGTAGAGATATACTTATCTGTGGTCAAAGATATGGCTATTGCACATCAAGTTAATACGGAAGGATTAGGGGCATAGTGATTTATTTAAAAACAGAATTACCTGATGGCACAAAGATAGATGTCGAAATTTATGAAGATGAATTTTATACAATGTGTCCTAAATGTACAAAAGAATCACGAGTTGAATTTGATGAACTAATAAAAATGTTAAATGAAGGGTTAGATTTCAGCTCTACTTCTCATTATTGTTCAGATTGTAGTAAGGGAATATTGAGAGAGCAGGGTAGAAAATTCAACCACTTAAAACTAATAAAATAAAAAACCACATCTCAAGCGGCAACTTGAAATGCGGTAACAATCGAGTGACATCCACCCTATAACTATTGAATATTGTATCACAATCTTATAATGATACATAGTGGATGTTACTCCCAATAGGAGGAGCATATGAATAAAACACAAGAAAAACCACGTTCTTTAGCATCATTTACATCGATGTTTGAGGAAATTAAGGATAATTATAATATTGATATTTTAAAATACGACTCATTTGAAAGTTTTGTTATTGATTTCTTTTCACTTTCAAACAAAGAAGAAGTAGATGTCCTCAATTTAAAGAGGGCAATGGTATGAAACAAGTTATAGATATAGCAATTCGTTGGAGACAAGAGTTAGAGGAACTAAAGTTATCACAACTATATTATCTTTTAGGTGGATTTGAGCTAAGTGACGATATGTATATTCAAAAAATCACAAAAATGATTGTAGAACGTATTGAAGAATTAGAAAAGCATGAATATGTATGTAACTTTTAAACACTCTCGTATGAGGGTGTTTTTCTATTGAAAGGGGTGATAGTTATGTAAAAGGTATAGTTAAATCTCTCCACATTATGTATATTTGTGTATGAGGAGTGATTATAATGGCAAAAAATAAAGTTATAGCTGGCGATTATGAAGGTAAAATTATTGCCCAATCGTTAGGAAAAGTAGCAATCAATACAGGATTTCTAAAAGCTGTTTTACTAGATAAAACAACAGTAAAAGAATATGAGGTACTTGATGAAGAGTCTCGCAAAAGTGCAACTAGTGCTGTAGGGCGTGCTTTTGTTGGTGGAGTTATCTTAGGTCCAGTTGGTTGGCTTGCGGGTCTTTCGGCTAAATCTAAAAGCACTCACGTTATAGCGATTGAGTTTATGGATGGCAAAAAAAGTTTAATCGAAATTGAACAAAAAATTTATAAAGCATTCATACAAAAAATGTTTTAAGCACTCAATTTGAGTGCTTTTTCTTTTGCCAGGAAAGGTGGTGAACTGGATTAAAAAATTGAAGGAAAGCACGTAATTGAAGCCGTGTAGTGGGCTCCTTTTTTATGCGAGGTGATTAAAATTGAAAGAATTGAAGGTAGTACGTTGTAAAAAATGCAATAGGCTACTAGGGAAAGTGAAGGGTGAGGCAGAGATAAAATGTAGTCGCTGTCACACTACTAATACCTTTAAACAATAAGAGAGCCACCGAGCCCCGAATATGTTTGGAAATTTAAAACATAAAGGGGTGGGGTAATGGCTAGTGATGGCCGTGTAGTTATTGATGTCATATTGGATGACGGAAAAGTTGTAAAAGGTGTAGCAGATGTCAAAGGGCAAATAGGCGGTATCGGCCAAGCCAGTGAAAAGAGCGCTTTAGGTGTTGGTAAAATAGTAACAGCACTTGGTCTAGTAGCAGCAGCGAGAAAAGGAATCGACATGGTGACTAGTGCTATTGGTGGCGCTATCTCTCGTGTCGATACATTGAGTGGTTTTCCAGTTGTTATGGAGCGCATGGGCTTTAGTAGCGATCAAGCTAAATCAAGTATCGACAAGCTTTCTGAAGGTATTTCAGGTCTACCGACAACGTTAGATGGCATTGTTAAGAGTACGCAAGGTATCGCACTTATGACAGGTGACTTAGATGTTGCCACAGACACTGCGCTTGCACTTAACAATGCTTTCTTAGCATCTGGATCAAGTTCTTATGACGCTGAGCGTGGACTTGACCAGTATGTGAAAATGTTGTCAAAAGGTAAAGTCGAGGCAGATAGTTGGAGTACTTTACAAGAAACGATGGGCTTTGCACTTAATAAGACGGCCGAGGCGTTTGGTTTTACTGGTAAGGCAGCGCAACGGGATTTATATGATGCCCTTCAAAAAGGTAAAATTACATTTGAGGATTTTAACTTAAAATTAATAGAATTAAACGATGGTGTAGGCGGCTTTGCCGACGTTGCGAAAGCTGGTAGTGCTGGTATTGCAACATCGTTCACAAATATGAAAACTGCTGTTGTACGTGGTGTGGCAAATATCATACAAGCGTTTCAAGATGTTCTTGCTAAAACACCGTTACAATCAATTGAGAACATTTTAGGTTCAATAGGTAAGTCTTTTGGTAATTTATTAAATTCAATTGCCGCTGGGATACCGAAAGCTGCAGACGCGATAATAAACCTATACAATACGCTCGAACCATTGATGCCACTAATAAAATCAATTATTGGCGCTATAGCGATAATGGCTCTATCTTTTGCTGTATTTAATTCATCGGTGTTTATAATCGGCAAAGTAAGAGAGGCTATAGCCGCATTAAATACAGCACTCCTATTTAATCCTTGGATATTAGCTGCAACAGCAGCGATTGCAGCAGTATTACTCATTATCCAATATTGGGAGCCCTTAACTCAGTTTTTCAGTAATTTATGGTCGAATATTTTAGACATTTTTAATAATGCATCAACGGCTATTCAAGCGTTTGCAACAACACTTAGTACTACCTTTGCTACCGCATGGTCTAATGTAACAAATGCATTTAGCGGAGCAATAAGCACGTTGTTAACTGGCTTTTCCAGCCTAAAAGAAAAGCTAAGTATTGTTACAGATATTATTAATGTTGAACAAGCTTTTAATTTACTTAAAACAGCAGCAGAGGCAATTTTATCGTCATTATTAATGTTGATAGGTCCATGGGGCTTGTTAGCTAACATACTGTTAAAAGTATTTACTCACACGACGCTACTACAAGATGTTTTTGCAATGCTTAAAGGTGAGATGACATTTGATGAGGTTGCCAATAATTTCTCGCAATCTATAAGTGGCATTATGGAGAATATTTCACAACTAGCATCTAGTTTTGGAGAGGCGTTACCTGGAATTATCAACTCATTTGCGATGATCATTCCACAAATAATAACTTTAGCAGCTGATATTATAACGAATTTAGCTAATGGTATAACGGCCAATTTACCATTGATGGTAAATACTATAGTCAGTTTAATAGAATTTATCACAACAACAATAGGAACGCTATTACCTCAACTTATTGAAGTTGGAGTGTCCTTGCTGACAACAATTATAAACGGTATCGTTACAGCGCTACCTATGATAATAGAAGTAGTCGTGCAATTAATAGAAATGTATATAAATACTATGACGACGATGTTACCTTTGTTAATAGAAATTGGATTAACAATCGTCGAAACATTGTTAAATGGCATAGTAACGGCATTACCACTAATTGTTGAAAGTGCTTTAAATATCATTTTGATGCTTGTAGATGCCTTAATTACAGCATTACCTCAATTGATTCAAGTTGGTCTTTTAGTACTCAATACATTGATTGAGGGAATTATAGGAGCATTACCAACGATAATTGAGGCTGCGCTAACTGTTATTATGGCCCTGGTAGGAGCATTAATTTTACTTTTACCTCAAATTATCGATGCTGGTATTCAAATTATCACCGCACTAGTTAATGGCTTAGTTAATGCATTACCAGCAATTATAGAGGCAGCGCTAACGCTAATTATGGCTTTAGTTAATGCGTTCATTCAGTTATTGCCTCAATTGATTGACGCCGGTATAAAAATTATTACGGCTTTAGTACAAGGACTTATACAAGTATTACCTCAATTAATACAAGCTGGTATCACATTAATCATGGCTTTGCTAAAAGCTATTATTGGCTTATTACCTCAACTACTAAGCGCTGGTGTACAACTGATTGTTGCTTTAGTGAAAGGTGTATTGTCAGTTTTAGGTCAACTTTTATCAGCAGGAGCTAGTCTAATACTTGGATTGTTGGGTAAGGTTCTTAGCTTTGTTGGTCAATTACTTGCTGCAGGTGTAACTCTAATTGGTAATTTAATATCCGGAATATTGTCTTTAATCGGAAAAGTTATAAGTGCAGGAGCAGAACTTATCACAGGTCTTATCGATAAAATTTTAAGTTTTATAGGTAAAATATTAACGGCTGGTAAGGACCTGGTAGGCAATTTAATAGATGGCGTACTCAGCAAAGTCAATGACATGATTAATGTCGGTAAAGACTTGGTGAGTGGTCTTATCAATGGTATAACAAACATGGCCGGAGAGGCTATAAATGCAATCACAGGTGTTGTAGATGGCGTTGTCAATAAGGCTAAATCATTGCTTGGCATCCATTCTCCTTCTCGAGTATTTCGACAAATCGGGTTGTGGACAGGGGAAGGTATGGTGATTGGTTTAGATCAATCTAGTCCAAGGGTTAACAAGGCAATGGAGAATATCTGTGATGGTATCCTTGATGTTTCTGAAAAATATCAAAAAGAATATACAAATTTGATTGATGAATATAACAAGAAAAACGAGGATAAAAACGAAAAGACTCTAGAAAAAATCTACAAAATCCGAAGCAATGCAGCTAAAAAGAAACGTGCATTAACTAAAAAAGAGCTGCAAGACATTGCTTTGTTAGAAGCTGAGTATAAGGATAATAAGATGAAATCAGAAATTGATTTCCAAAAGAAATACAAGTCCTTAGTGGAGAAATCGGAAAAAGAGTATCTGGAAGTTATCAAAAACTTTGTTGCTGATAAAAAATCTTTAGACGAATTATCTTTGGTAGAAGAAGCTGCTATTTGGGAGCAATCAATCGAACTGTTCGCAGAAGGTTCAAAAGAACGTATCCTAGCTCAAAAAGAATATAAAAAAGCAGTTGATGCTGTAAATAAAGAAATCCTAGCTATTAATAAAGATTACCAATCTCAAATGCAAAAAATTAATGATGACTTAATTAAAGCTGAAAATGATTTAAATAAAGCTTATGATGATGCTTATAACAAGCGTGTTTCTACACTTATGGGGTTTGCAGGTACATTTGACGCCTTTAAAGTTGAGTTGAATCGCACAGGACAAGAATTATTGGATAATCTTCAAGGTCAAGTTGATGGCTTTAAAAAGTGGCAAGAGGAATTTGCTAAGCTATCAGAGCGTGGTATTGACGCTGATCTATTGGATGAATTGTCAGGTCTAGGTGTTAAAGCTTTACCAGAGTTAGTTGCACTTAATAGCATGACAGATGAACAATTAACGCAATACAGTGATCTATACCGTGAAAAATCGCAATTAGCACGTCAACAAGCTGAGAAAGAGCTTGCAGGTATAAAAGAAGATACGGACAAGCAAATCCTAGCATTACGTGAGACAGCAGCAAAACAACTTAATAAATTAAAAGCTGAATGGACTTATAAAATCAGAGAGCTTACAACCACTACAGCAAATGAACTGGACTCACTTCAACAAATCGGTGTAGACGCTGGCCAAGGATTGTTAAATGGTTTGGCTTCTATGGAAGGTCCGTTGGTTTCAAAGGCCCAACAAATAGCAAATTCAATTAAATCGACAATTCAAGAAGCTTTAGACATACATTCACCTTCTCGATGGATGCGAGATTTTGTTGCTGGCAATATGGCGAAAGGTTTCGATGTCGGTGTAGATAAACATAAAAACCTTATCACAAAAGCCTCTGAACGTTTTGGTGAAATGGTTAAGCCGGATGTGGTTAATAAATTACGAGGTGTTAAAGCTAATTTAGGAATGTTAGGAACGTCATTACAAAGTATTGCGAACACAAATAACACAACAACATACGACCATTCTCGCAAGATGTACAATACTATCACGACGCAATCAACAGGTAATGATCGAGCTGATTTAGAACGTCAATTACGTAAACTAGAATTTGAATTCGGGTGATTGGAATGATGGCATGATTACAAAATTAAAAATAACAAACAGCAGAGGCGGCGAATTTGAATTCGGTCGTCTCTTTCGCTTGACCAAAGGTCTTGATTTAAGTGGATTAGTGGCACAGGTAAACTTTTCGAATAATTCTAAGGCTGGATCAAAATATCAAAATACAAGGTTGGAAAATAGAGAGTTTGACATCGAACTTAAAATGATGCGCCAAGGCGATGACGAAGCGCAAATGGATAGTAAACGCGCAAACATGTACAGAGTTTTTAATCCAGAATTGAACCCGATGCGTGTAGATTTAGAACTTAGCGACGGTAAAAAATACTATTTAATGGCTAATCTACAAAGCACTCCTGTAATGCCACCAGACCACGCTAACAACAACGTAGCGTGGCAAAAAGCGTTACTGCAATTTGTTGCCACAGATCCTTACATCTACGAAAAAGATGCACGACAGGTTGATATAGCAAAATGGGTTGGTGCCTTTAAATTTCCACTTAAAATACCACAGGGAGTTGGTATTAAAATGGGGCAACGGTCAAATAGTTTATTTGTGAATGTATTTAATAAAGGGCAAAACAAAACAGGTATGTTAATACGTTTTAAAGCATTAGCAACGGTAGTAAGACCAGCGATTATTAATATAGACACTTATGAGGAATTGAGAATTAACTTTGCGATGACACAAGGTGATGTTATCGAAGTAACAACTTTCGGTAAGAAAACTATCACTCTAATTAAAGATAACGTAAAAACCGATATCTTTAATGCTATCGATTTAAACAGTCATTTCTTAGAAATTGAACCAGGCGACAATCTTTTCAGATATGAGGCTGACGCCGGAGTAGGTAATTTAGAAATATCTATAACATATAACGCTAAATCAGTGGGGGTATGATTTATGTATTTAAATATTTTTGACACTAATTTCAATCGACTAAATATTATTGATGAAGATAATGATATTGAGTTCACATTAAAATATCAAAACCATAGCATCTTAATGGCGACCATAGATGCAAATAAAGATAATGTAGCTCTCTTTTTCACAGATGAACTCAGAATTCTTACAAAATCAACAGATTTAAGACGTGGCTATATTGTTGAAAGCGCAGAGTTTAAAGATGATGATAAAACAGAAATATTAATTATGGCTAAATCACTGAGCATCATGATGAGTTGGAGGATTATCGAAGGTCAACAATTGTACAAAGGAAATATAGAAGATATATTAAAAAGCTTTGTAAATGCCAATGCTATCAATCCTGTCATAGCAAATAGGAAGATACCTAACCTTGTTTTAGGAGCGAATACAGGTATCAATATTGTTACAGAGGAAGTTTATAACAACAAACCACTTGATGAGTCATTATGGGAAATGTGTATTAAACATGATATTTCATACGAAATACTCATGAATCACACAACTAAAAAGTTTGAATTCGTTGTTTATCAAGGTGCTGACCGAACGACTGAACAAGATATTAACCATCACATTATCTTTTCTAAGGCATTTGACAACGTTAATACACAGTCTTATGTCGATGATACAAGTAATTACAAAAGTACTGCTTATGTTGCTGGCGAAGGTGAAATGGATGATAGAACTATATTGAGGTTAAACGATTATTTCTCTGGCTTTGAGCGTAGAGAAATCTTTTTTGATGCTCGTGACTTGCAGTCGAATTATAAAAATGAAAATGACGAAGAAATTACTTTATCGCCTAAAGAGTATGAAAATGTCTTAACAGAGCGTGGTTTTAATAGATTATCTGAATATCCTCGTATTCAAACTTTCAAGAGTGATAATGATTCAGATTCACAGTTTGTTTTTGGTAAAGATTACTTTTTAGGTGATAAAACAACATCACGTAATGATGAGGTAGGTCTAATAATGCATTCTCGAGTAGTGGTTGTAAATGAAATCTACAATGAAAATGGCTACTCGTCAAAAACTGAATTCGGTACAGCTGTACCTAATATTATAGATAAAATTAAGAAGGTGATTAAATAATGGCTGTACGTAGTGGATTTTTTAATGCTGTAAATGACGATAGAGTTTATGATGCAAGTAACTTCGCTGAGTACTTTGCAACATTTATTGGGAACGGAGTTTTCCCTAACCCTTCAAATGGTTTACAAGTGTATGCAAATAACAATATGACTACGGTTGTTAAGGCTGGTAAAGGGTGGATTAATGGATATTTCGTAGCAAATGATAGCGACTTTATCATTGCTCATGACAGAGCTGACGGCGTTTTAAAGCGTATCGATAGAATTGTTTTGCGAAAAAGTATTGCTGATCGTGATATTCAAATTGTGCTCAAAAAAGGTACTTATGTAAGTAACCCTGCTGCTCCTGCAATTGTTCGTGATGCTGATTATTACGAGTTAGCCCTTGCTGATGTATTAATCACAAATGGTGCTATTCAAATCACACAAGCAAACATTACTGACCAACGCTTTAACAAAACGTTGTGCGGTATCGTTAAAGGAACAATCGATGAAATTGATACGACAGGTTTATTTGCTCAATATGGCAAAGCATTTGAAGAATGGTTTGAGCAAATACAAACGGAATTACAAGGTGATGTGGCTGCTAATTTACAATTACAGATTGATAGATTGGTAAGGAGGATGAATTCAACAGCCATCCAGTATGGGAATGACACAGGTACAGCTAATGCAAAAATAGTTACACTTGATAACCCGCCAACTTCTTATTTTGACGGCATGGCAATTGCTTTTAAAAACAAGGTCGAGAACACTGGATCAGTCACGATAAACGTTGATGGGTTAGGTGTCAAGACTGTTAAAAACGGCAATGGTAGAACATTATCAAAAGGCAACCTTAAGGCGAATGTTCCTTACACAGTTCGTTACAACGGTATGGATTTTTTCTTACAGGGTGAAGGGAGTGAATTCGATGTAGGCGATAAAATACCATCGTCTAAAGTAACCGCTGGCTACAGGTCGCAATGGACTGCAACGCCAGTGAATTACGGTGGTGCTGCTCCTACAGGAGTCGACAAAGACGGAAATATTTATATGATAACTAATCCAGACACGCGTGACGGTAGCGTTTCCACTTTGGCAAAATATTCACCAACTGGTTCGTTAATAAAAAAAATAACAGTATCTGACCCTAATAGGTCTAATCCTAGTGGTGTAACTGTTAATGGTAGTTATCTTGCTTTTTATTCATATAGTAACGTTTTTATATATGACTTGGATTTAACGCTACTTACAACTATACCACTAGGAACTAACCAAAGTGGTAAAGGTAACAAAGTGGCTATTACAACTTCAGGAGACGTATATGTTGGCGTTCTTAGATACAATAGCAGTGGTCCAGACGCATATGAAGTACGAAGATATAATCGATTCGGCGGACTAATATGGACAAAACCTGTGGATAATAACGCGGAAATTGCAGATATACGACTGTTATCAGATGGTAATATCGTGATTGCCACTGCTTATGGTGGCTATACCGTACAGAAACTACTAGGGAGCGATGGTGCGAGTGTATGGACTGTAGCATTATATTCACTTCATACACCGGGAGGGTTATATGTATCAAATATGAAGAACGTCGTAGAGACATCCGATGGAAATATAATGGTGTCTTATGGCGCAAGAAATGGCAATTATACTCCTAGTAGAACTGAAAGTATTGTACGCACTATCTCTCCTTCTGGTACACCAGGCGGTTATATAGTTATTAATAACACGATAGGCCCACAATATGAATACCCAGTGTATTTATGTACTGATGGAAACGGTGGCGTATATTTTGGAGTAAGTGGCGATTTTTATTGGCGTGAAACAACGAATGATGACATGGCGAATATCAACTATAATATATTTGGTAGACTTAATAAAAATTTACAGCTGATATGGAATCATATTTTCTCGCAAGGTCGAACTGCATGGGGTGATGGTATTTGGGCATTAACATATGATCCACTATTCGACAGTGTGATCGCATCGCAGTCGCAAGGGGCATGGTCATATGGGGTTATCAGAAAATGGGATTGGTATGTATCCCTAAAATAAGGAGGATTTTTAAATGATTTTATTATGGACACGAGAAGTATCAACAGGAAAAGCGTTGGTTGTAGGTAAACATTACCTACCATTTGACCCCGTATACGGCGTAAAGCATGATAACGGCAACTCTATGACGAAAGAAGAAATGGAAGCTATGGGCGGCGTATTCGTTGAGACAGAACTACAACCGGAGGCTAACGGTTTAACGGGTACACACTATGTTAATCCAGAGACGAAAGAGCAGTTTTACGAATACGAAGAAATGCCGAAATCAGATATTGAGATTTTACGAGAAGAAAATGCAGCATTAAAAAAATCACAAGCAGACCAAGACGAGTTACTTATGCAATTAATGCTAGGAGGTAATTAATATGAACGCTGTATATACTCTATTTTTACGCAACTGGTGTAACTGCAGAGCGACAGAAGAACAAATTGATTTAGCGGTAACGAAAAAGTTAATTACCAAAAAAGAAGCTACGGAAATTAAAGCCACTGAACAACATAACGAAAACAAGTAAACGCGGCATAAGCTAGCGTTATTTTTATTGTCTAAGTAAGGAGGAAATACTTTCCTTTTGTCGAAATAAAGCAGATGAAAGGATGGAGAAGTCAATTGAAACTTTATCATGGAACATCATATAGTAGAGGAATTCAAATATTGGATGACAAAAAAATAAAAGGTAGTAATGTAGATAGAATCTATAAAAAAGAGGAGATAGGATCACCAACTACAGATGGCTATGTATACTTTGGCGATTTAGCAGTTTCCACGGACTATGCCAATAAAACCTGCGTTATATATGATAAGGACCCTTATCTAATGATTTTTGAAGTTGAGGTAAATGACGACATAATAGAAGCAGACATTGATGAAATAAATTATACATTGAAGAGGTACAATAAAACTCAAGGGTTTACAGATATAGAAAATCAGAGACCTGATGAGTGTTGGGCATCATGTAGAGCTTTGAGAGTAAAAGGTGATGTGGAATTGATACCTGGAAAATTTAGATTTGCAAAACTTAAATCCAATTTATTTAGTCTAGATGATAATAGTGATGATAAAATTAGCGCAGCTTTTACAATGAAAATTGTTAAATTGAGAAAGAATTTAAGTGATTTAGGAGAAGAAAAAAAGCTAAACTTATATACACAAATACAATGGGAACAGTAATGCATTCCAATTGAAAAAAATATTATGAGCTATGAGAGCAATCGAGATGGGCAACAGTACATGTTACTGATTCTCGATGCGTCTCATGGCTTTTTATTTTAACTAAATAGGGCAAAGGATTGGTGATGGCATGGGTGATGAATTGGTTAGAAATATATATGAACGGTTGGGTGGAATTGAGGCAAAGATTGATGATATAAGAGACATTCGTCAAACTGCCGATAATGCTAAAGATATTGCAGAGGAAGCATTAGCAAGTACGAAAAGCGCTCATAAGCGATTAGATAAAATCGACAAAATAATTTGGTGGGTATCAACAACAATCATCGGATCAGTGATTTTAGCTTTATTAGCTTTAATCATTAAAACCAAATAGGAGGATTTTAATATGGAATTTTTATATGATTACATCATTGAACAGGCGCTAATGGTAGTGCCTGTTTTATTAGTTATCGGACAAGTTTTAAAGAACACGCCTAAAATGCAAGACTGGCTGATTCCATATATTTTATTGATATTAGGAGTTTTATTTACAATTGGCATTATGGGTATCAATATACAAGCAATTATACAAGGTGTACTAGTAAGTGGGGCTGCTGTATTCACTAATCAATTATATAAACAATACTCAAGTAAAGAAGGTGAAACGAAGTGAGCAAAATTATCGATATATCTCATCATCAAGGAGATATTGATTGGTCTAAAGCAAGCAAAGAAGTCGATTTAGCCATTATTCGCACCCAATATGGTACAAGTACTATTGATCGTAAATACGTTCGAAACATTAACGAATGTAAAAAGTACAAGGTGCCATTTGGTGTATACATTTATGTTACATTCACCAATAAAGATACTGCACTGGCGCAGGCTAAAGAATTCTATGAAAGAGCGCAAGCACATAATCCGTTATTTTACGTTGTGGACGTTGAGGAGAGTTTCGGAGCAAGTGTTCAAAATATCGTACAAGGCACACAAGCATTCATCGATTATTTAAAAGGTGAAGGCGTCAAGGTTGGACTGTACACAGGACATCATTTTTACAAGCCTTACAAAATGGATACAGTCAAAAATTATGATTTTTTATGGATACCGCGATACAGCGGTACAACTGCTTTAGGTAAAAAACCCGATTTTGCTTGTGATTTATGGCAATACACTGATAAAGGCATAGCACAAGGAATTAAAGGGCCAGTTGATCTAAACGTATTAAACGGATATAAGCCGTTATCTTGGTTTACTAATAAGACTGAGGAAGAAAATAAGCCGACAGAAAAGGATGATGATAAAATGCAATTCACAAACGAGACAACTAAAATAGCAGTACGTGATTACATCAAACAATCTGTAGATAAAAAACTGATTGAGAAGTCGTGGTTAGATAAATTTGATAATGGAAGTATGACAAATGGTGATTATGAAGGTTTGAAACTTATCATTGCGCAGCGTAGTTAGTAAAAAGCAAAGACCAAGATAGCTATATGCCATCTTGGTCATTTTCTTTTGCTTTATTATCATTTATAAACGAAAGGTCTGTATTTCCAATGACGTTGTCCGTTATTAAAGTCAACAATTACTTTAATAAAATAAAGTTTACCTGCTTCCATCTGTGAATTAAATGGATTTCCTATAGTAATTGACTCACCTGCATTCGCAGCAATTAATCCAATGTAGTTAAGTCCGGATGTTAAACTTACTTGTCCCATTCCATTATAATTCGCTGAATACAATTCATAACGTGCAGATTTTACTGTAGAAATTGAGTTATCATCATAGACACCTAGTTGGATATTATGATATTTACCTAGACCAACTCTACTAGCGTTTAATATAATTTGACCACTTAAATCAATTGGAACGTATTTTAAAATCCCAGCACCAGCTGCATTACCACCAGATGTTGTAATCGCAGTTTTTTTCATATGGTTAAGGATTTGTTTAGGCTCAGCATTAGGATATTTCTGTTTGTATAAAGCATAGAGACCAGCTGCAGTAGGTGCAGCAAAGGATGTTCCTTGTGCTGTAGTAAAAGTTCCCTCATTAGTTTGAACTGGGCTCGCTACACCCTGAGTTGATCCAAATAGGGTATTACCATAAGCTGAAAATGTAGCTAGACTATTTGTACTTGGATTTATAGCTCCTATACAAGCACCGCTATAAGTTGCCAAATCAGCGCATTTAGTATTTGAATCTTTATTTTGAGTTTCATTCCCTGCCCCTTGGAAGATAGCGATATCGGATTTCTCTAATGTTTGATTCATCGTGCTGTCAGTTAACCAAAAGATTTCTTTAGAAACATTGATTCCTTGAGAGACATTAATGATTTGTGCTCCATTATAAAGCGCAGCTTCTGCTCCTATTGGAGCACTTCTAGGTGAATAGATGACAGATGCTCCAGGTGCAACACCTATACCTGAACCAGCTAATAAAGAAGCTACTTTTGTTCCATGATCGCTATCCGAACCTTGGTTTGAAATGTCTAATGTTTTAGTTATAAAATCCCATCCCCCTAGATGGCGACTACCAAGGGAAGAAACTCTATCTATACCTCCCTCAACAACGACTGCCTTAACTCCAGCCCCTGTATACCCAGCATTATGAGCCGCATTAAGATTTAGGTATTGGTACATTGTTTGTGAAGCAGGAGTTTGATTAGCACTTGCTGAACCAACTGAACCCCAAATTAAACTAGCTGATAAAGTTGCACCTAACACTAGTTTTGAAAATCTTTTAAAAGACTTATTCATTAAATTTTTCTCCTCCGATTCTTTGGTAAAAAATATATATTACAACTAAATGGTAACATTGGAGGATGTTTGAAACAATACTGCATTGGTAAAATTAGCAAATTTGCGTCAATTCAACTAATTAAAAGTTGAAGTTATACTATTTTTTTAGTGAAAGTGAAAATCGGATTTTATTATTTTGTGTAATGAATTTTTTGTATTTAAAAGGTGATATATTTGTTTGGGACTTTTCAAGTGAGGGTAATTATATCGGTAACATAATAAAAAACAGATAACTGTAACTTGTTATCTGTTAGATAAACCCAGGTACTCAATTATTTTGAGCCTGGGCTTTTTTTCTTCTTAAAACATTAAAAACCAAAACTTTATTGACAAAAAGGAACGCTTGTTCTATAATAAAGAGGAACGTATGTTCTATTTCGGTTCAAAAAATAAAAAAGGAGATGATTTCTTTGGCATTTACAGTCAAAACAGAAGCAGAAAAAATCTTTACAAATTTAATGGGAACAGGAGCTAGTCGATTACCAGCAGACCCTGTTGGCTCTGATAATCGTGCTGACTTTCATGGGATCTTTTCGATGGATCCAACAGTTGAATTGTCAATTCAACGAGCAGGAAGCCAGTTACTTTTTTTAACTGCTCTTTACCCAAATGCTTCTACTTCTACGGTGCGAACAAACATATTGGCTCGTATTCATCGAATCTTAAATAAGTATGCATCTAATATTGCAACTTTTACTGGTCCTGGACCAGGACTTGGGTTAGGCGCTATGGGTCTTTATTCAGCTTATGCTTTAGCAAAAGCTGGTGGATTTGACTACACTCAAGTTACTGGTACAACAGCAGTAACAAGAGCACAATTACTATCCTATTTGGAAACATACTTAACTAAAAACCTTCCCGATTTAGATAAAGCTGAGCCTAATCGTTTAAGTAACGGAACAACTAATGATTATTGGACTGTTAGCTCAACTCACCCTTATTTTAATGGTACAAAGCATGCTAGAATTTCGTTAAATGGAATAATTGTTCGTTTCGGAGCTATGTTCTTTATTCATACAGCTCTTAAAGGTGCAGGGAATACTACCTACACTAAATTTAATAATTACTTCAATAAATTAGCGACTAACTTACGTACTAAATTTGGTAATACCCGAGAGAATAATGGTCTAACTGAATTATGTTTGCCTATTGGTTCAGGTACTTTCCGAGACGGAAATAATGCGAATGCAAACCAAGTAAGGGGGTATTTCCCAGCTGCTGGATATAACTCACTTATTGTAATGGGTCTTAATTTTGCAGCAAGAGCCTATCGTTGTGCAGAGCTAGGTTTATCTGCCACAACTCCACAGCTAAAGAATGTTGTTGCTTTACCTACTCATGTATGTTCATCAGTTGCTACGGAATTAGCCAATTATTATAAAACGTTCACCGCTTATTCTAATCAAGCTTTTGAAATAGGTGGACCTAATTTTGTTGCATTAGGAGCAAGTGAAGCGAATGGTTGGTTAGCAGAAGCGAAAAAATGGTATGACTATCAAAAACCTTCGCAAGAAGCATCGAACTATTTAGAAGGTGTATTTGGTAAAGATACTAAAACAAGTTCAGGTCTCTTTTTAAATCTTGCTTATCAAGACGCTTACGATCCAATCTCTGTCACATCTTATCTCTATACAATGACTTGGAATGGAGATCATACTTTGGTTAATGCCACTATCGGGAATGCAATTAAAGCAAAATCAGGAACATCTTTAGCTAGTCCGTATTATATTGCGTCAGCACATGTTGGTTTCAAAGCAAATGCTGGAGCATCACGAGTACTTCAAGGCTTAGCTGGTGCCATGAACAGTGGTATAACAACACTTAATTAATACAGAAAGAATCACTAAGTTATAGAGGAAAGAAATTAAAAAATTTAAGCCCATTAGCTTAATTGGTAATGGGCTTATTCTATTAACTCGGTCAGTATATATCTTTGGTTATTACTTAATTATTACTTAAAAAATATCAATATATTATTCAATCTAATACTACAAAAATAAAAATAATTTAAATGTTAAAAGGAGAATGTTTGATGACACAGGTATTTATAAAACCAGCTGAAGGTATTTATACAAGTCTTTATGGCATGAGAAGTGGTTCAATGCATTATGGAGTTGACATTGCAAATAGTAGCTCCAATGTACCGGTACACGCTTCCGCTGCGGGTGTGATTAACAAAGCCGTTGGTGGTTGTTCTAATAATGGTTCTATCGGTAATACATGTAATGGTGGTTATGGAAACTATGTAATAGTTCGACACAGTATTAATGGGAAAACATATGATACTCTTTATGCTCATCTAAAATCAATTAGCGTCTCTGTAGGTCAAACTGTAAGTCAAGGTGCTAAAATTGGTGTTATGGGGAACAGTGGGAGTTCAACTGGTCAACACGTACACTTTGAAATATATGAAAAAGCACGAGTGTCTCAATCAGAGGCAGTAGACCCTATGCCTTATTTAAATGGGGACAAGCCAACAGCTAACTACCATACTTATGATGGAACTTGGGCAACTATTACAATTACTCAGAAAGCAAATGTGTTCAAAAATGTTGGATATGAAATTATCGGTCAACTTGAAGCTGGTGGAAAATACAAAGTGTATGGTCAAAGAGAATATTCAGCTGATGGTACTCTATTCTACAATGTAGGGTCTGGTTATGTTCACCATGCTTACGGTACTATTGCTAATCACCATGCAACTGTTACATCTACTATCAATACGTATAGCACTCCTAATGGAGCAATTAAACGTCAATTAGCACCAGGAACTTATAAAGTACATGCAGCTAAAGACGGTTGGTACAATTTGGGCACAGAATGGGTTAAATCTGATCAAGTATTAGTAACTAAAAACTAGAATTAAAAGATAAAAGACTAGCAAAGCAATTATGCCATGCTAGTCTTTTTTGAGTATGAAATAAGGATAAATGAATATATCATTTAAGTAGAATAACTAAGTGTTGTTAGTATAGTTTTTAAAGGTGCCCATGAGGTGCCCAAATAAATATAAAACTAGATAAAAAGGTAAAAGCATTCTATTAAATTATTGTTTAACTGTAGATAAATGTGCAGTATATCAAGCTTTTATAAAAGTGTATAAAAGTAAGGAATAATATAACCACAGCCTTCTAAGCCGTCGGTCGGGGGTTCGAATCCCTCCTGGGACGTC